>CAYMCJ010000001.1:0-26697 GCA_964388985.1 uncultured Gammaproteobacteria bacterium
GGCTTTCCCAAGCAGTGTTTTTTTCTTTAGGGATAAACATTCCCCCTTGATTGAACTGGAATTTTTTGCGCCCGGTTTTTCCCAGGCGGACTGGCAGGCCTGGCGCGGACTCATAGAAGAATTAAAAAAGGCAGGTTATCGTCAAGTGGAAGAAAGGAAATTTTATGAGTTTACGCATTGCTCCTGTCTGAGGTTTGTTTGGGAAAAGGAGAGAAGGAGGATAGAGGCGGAAGAATTTATTCCGGTGGAGGTAATATATGAGTTTAGGGGGATTATTTCTTTGAAGAGCGCTTTAAAAAAGATTGCCGGGAGCCAGGATTACAAGGAGGAAATAAATCCAGGTAAAGCGCCCACTATGTTAGCCGGGAATTAATTTTCTCGGTTTTTTATTTGGCTTTTTTAAAAAAATTTGCTATATTTTAATTAAGGAAGTGTAGCCTAAATTTTAAAAGAAAGGAGGCATTTTGTCCCATAAAGAGTATGCTGATAAGCACAGAAAGTTGGCTAAGTGGCAGAAGTTGTGGGTGGTAGTTTGGATATTTCCCCTTAACAAAAGGAGGGTAGCCATGTCTCGGAAGAAATTGACTATTCGGGTAAAGGGGAAGGGAAGGAGGTGATCGGCCCAATATCTCTTATCGCCCCGGTTAACAGGTTAAATCCAACCAAGACTGGTAAGAAGATATGGCGTATCAATTTTACGGTAAAGGAGGTGGATATTCAAAGTTTAGTATACTGGGTATTTTCGCGTGAAGATACCCAGCTTTTCTTTTTAATAAAAATTATATAAAATATAAAGACATTACCCAATATATAAAATATGGTGTCGGATATTTTTAGTATAAAATGAATAATTTTTGGTTAAAATTTAAAAAACCGATTTTAGCTTTAGCACCGATGGCCGGCTTTACCGATTCCGCTTTTAGGCAAATTTGCAAAAGTTTTGGCGCTCAAGTGGTTTATTCGGAAATGGCTTCAGTGACAGCCTTGGTTTATAATCCGACCAAGACTTTAGAGATGCTAAAATTTAGCCAAGCCGAGCGTCCTTATGTGGTGCAATTATTTGGCAGCCGGCCGGAACATTTTACTAAAGCCGCGCAATTGCTAACCAGCCGTAGGCAGATTTCTAAATTACCTCGCCTGTCTCGACTGCACGAGCAGGACGAGCGGGAAATCCCAAATTACAAATTACCCCAGGGGATTGATATAAATTTCGGCTGTCCGGTTAAAAAGGTGGCTAAGCAGGGAGCCGGAGCCGTGTTGATGAATAATTTAAAATTGGCGCGGGAGATTGTTAAAAGCGTGATAGCTGCTACTGATTTGCCGGTTTCAATAAAATGCCGAAGCCAGGTCGGGCAAGTTGATGTTTTAAAATTTTTGGACAATTTATCGGACTTGGATATAAAAGCGGTCATGATTCATGGTCGCAGTTTGGCCCAGGGGTTTTCCGGCCCGATTAATACCGAGATTATAAAAAAAGCCGGAAATTATTTTCCCGGCCTTATTTTAGCCAACGGCGGAGTTAGAAATTATGAAGACGGGATAGAGATATTGGAAAAAACCAAAGCCGACGGCCTGGGTATAGGACGCGGCGCTTTGGGCCGGCCCTGGATATTTAGGTCGCTGAAAACGCAGAAAAATTATGAAAACGCAGAAAAAAAAGAATATATATTTAAAATAGCCTTAAAGCAGGCTGAATTAGCCCAAAAATTAAAAGGCGAACAGGGGATTGTTGAAATGCGCAAACATTTATGTTTTTACGTTCAGGGCTTGCCCGGAGCCAAAAAAATGAGAGAAAAATTAATTAAAGTAGAAAGTTTAGAGGATATACAGAAAGTTTTTTTAAAAGAATAGACCGTATTAAAATACGGTCATTTATGTTTGCAAGGGGACAAAGGTTAGTCTTTTTACCCCTTGGAGGTTTGAATAATTATCTATTCTGGTTTTGGTTTCGCCGTCCGAATGTTTTAGCCTTAAAATTCTGCCAGGCAGAATTTCCAGTTGTATTGGCTTTTTTTTCCTGTCAAAGATAGGGTTTTTTTCCCCTTCTTTATTAACAGTAAAAGGCAATACAATTATACCCTCGGGAATTTCATTTATATTGCCCCATTCCATATCATCCCTCCTAATTTGGAGTTTATTGGTTTAAATATTTATAACCATTTTTTCCTTTCAAAGAACAAGAGCATGCCCAAGCAGCCGATAAGCATAAAGGCGATAATAATCCAAAATCCGTTTTCCGTGTCCATAAAAGGCATGCCTTTTATGGTGTTCATGCCGAAAATAGCGGCCAATAAAGTTAAAGGAAAAACTATGACGGAGAAGATAGTCAAAGTTTTCATAATATCGCTTAAGCGGTAGTTTAAGAGTGATTCATTGGTATCGTGCAGAGCCTCAATTATTTCTTTTTGATTTTCCAAAAATTCCCAAATTCTTTTGGATTGTTCAATTAAATTATAGTAGTAACTTTTTATTTTTTCTCTGGGGACAAGACTGCTTTCTATTTCCATTAGTTTTTTAAGTATATTTTTGTGGTTTTGCATTATTTTTCGGATATGGATGATATTGCGCCTTAAAGAAAGTATTTCCGAGGCCGCATCTCTCTGCTTTTGGGAAAATATAATTTCCTCGGTTTTATTTATGGTCAGACTGTTTTTGTCTATCAGGGAAAAGCAGTCCAGCATTAATTTTTCCAGCAATTCATAAAGCAGAATGGCTGATGATTCAAGTCTGTATGACAATAATGAATTCCCGTCTTTTTTGCAAATTTGAAGAAAATCGTTTATAGCTTTAATATTATTATGCAGGGTTATCAGGTAGCCGTGGCCGACAAAAAATTCTATCTCTCCGGCAATAATTTTTTCATTCATAAAGACGGGGAAATGAAGAATCATAAAAAGATAACTGTCGCCGGTTTCAACTATCGGTCTTTGGGCGACCGCTTTGGCCGAGGAGGCTTGCAGATGCTTTAAATTAAATTTATATTTTTTGCGCAGAAATTCTATTTCTTTTTTGCTGGGATTATTAATATTTATCCAGATTAGTTTTTCTCCCACGGTTTTAGGATTGTCAATAGTAATCTGCTCAATATTTTTTGAAATTTTTTTATAAATAGACATTTTTGATTATTAAGTATAAAGTGTGAATTATCAAATTGTGGATAATTTAATTATATTATACCACAAATAGCAAATGTTTTAAATGTTATCCCGCTAAAGCGGGACCCGCACTACAAATGCGGGACATCCGAATTAATGTTATTGCCTTTGGCAAGGCCCTGTCTCTGCGGCTGGCCCATTTTAATGGAGATAGCAGAATAGCTGTTTGTGGGATAGATACCATGTAGTACAATTTGTTCGTATTTTTTTATTTTATTTAATTTTTATGCTATAATACAAGAGATAGTGTTAATAATATGCTTAATAAAATAATCAATTTTATAAAATATAATAATGCCACGGTTGTGATAGTAATTGTTGTTTTAATTGTCGGCACCAGCGCTTTTGCTTCTGAAACCGGGCGGGAAATAATCGGCCAGAAACAGACAAATATAGAGGGTGTTGACAATAGTTTGCTTCTAGAAGTTGATTTGGATAAATTTGATATGGAGTATAAGATAGAGAATATTAAGGAGGATGAAGAAAATTATTTTGTAACCTATACATTCCTGGATTTAGTTAAGGCCGATAATGCCTGGCAGTATATGCTTAGAGAGAGTATCCGCAAAGTATCAAAGAAAAACAAAAAAGATTTGGGCCTGTATTTGGCCGAAGAATTGGCCGAAGAATATGAAGCCAAAATTAAAGAATTAAAGGAAGAGCAAAATCAGGCGAAAAAACAAGGGCAGGAAGAAAGGGTAGAAGTTACGGAATACAGCGGATTAATAGGCGGAGTGCTTAATATAACCGGGAAAGTTTTTAAGGATTATGAGCCAATAAAAAGAGTAAATCTTGAATCACCGATTGCCAAAGAGACATTGCGGGAATTAAAGGAAGGAGAAACGGAAATAAACGCGCCAATGTCAGCCGCGGATGATTTGACGCAGATTTACGAAGATTATATAGCCGCCAATGACCCGGATAATGACAATATTTTCGGCAACAATGACAATTGCCCGGCTATTTATAATCCCGAACAGGCCGATAGTGACGGAGACGGGGTTGGCGATGTTTGTGATATTGACAATATTAGTCCGGAGGAGTCAACGGTTAGTAGTGATGAAAATACAGGTGATGGTCAATCGTTCGTGGAAATAATTGATTTGGAAGACGAGGAAGAATCATCTTTGTCAAATACAGAGGCGGGACCGGCCGAAGAAGGCGCTGGGGATGGAGAGCCGGCCGGAAGTCAGGCAGAAGGAGGCGCGCCGGCCGAGGGTGAAATAACAAGCGAAAATTCCGGATCAGAAACCCCGGCGGATGCAGGAACAAGCGCGCCGGCCGAGACGATTACCGAGACAACGACAGAGGCGGAATAGTTATTAATTTATATTTTTTACATTATGACTGATAATTTTAAAGAGACGGTAAATTTAAAAGAAAGCGGAAGATTGAGCCAAAACGCAAGGAGTCCTCGGGTTGGCTCTTCAAGGTTTGCCGAACAAATAGACCATATTTATGGCGATAAGGCTAGGGGAAAAAGAGAGCTGCAAAAGATTAGCCGGCCGATAGAGCGAAAAATTAATGAGCCGATATTTAAAAGAATAATAATATTGTTGGCAATAATTTTAATCGGCTTGGTTGTATATTTTTTATTTTTTAATAAAAATAATGAGGCCAATGATGCCAATAGCCTTAATTGGTATTCCGTCAAGTTGGTTGACGGCGAGATTTTTTACGGACAGATTAAAGATATTGCCTCCGACCCGGTAATTATTAAAAATGTATATTATAATTATGACCAGCAGAAAGATGGCAGCGATGAAGTAAACGCAACCGACAGTTTGCGTTTGGTAAAGCGCGGCAAAGAAACGCATGGCCCGGATGGGACTCTAAATGTTGTTCGTATGCAAATATTGTATATGGAGCCGTTAAAAAAGGATTCTAAAGTGTTGGAAGCGATTTTGAATTACGAGAAGTAAAAAATATAAAAATAAGAATAAAAAAGCCCACCTAATTATATAGAGGTGGGTGTTGTGTTTTTTGATTATTTTTTATCAAGTCCAAAGGCGGTATGGAGGGCATTGACCGCCAACTCTGCGAATTTTTCTTCAATCACACATGATATCACGATTTCCGAGGTGCTTATCATCAGGATATTAATTCCTTTTTTTCCTAGCACTTCAAACATTTTAGCGGCAATTCCGGGGCGATCTTTCATGCCAACACCGACAATGGATATTTTCGCCACATCGGGGTCGCCGGTTGCTCTCTCCGCTTTAAGATTTTTTGCTGTTTTGCCTAATATTTTTAAGACCCGCTCAAAATCTTTTTCCGGTACTGTAAATGAAACATCGGCCTTATTTTCGGAGCTGATATTTTGAACTACCATATCCAAGGTAATTCCAGCCTCTGAAATTGGCAAAAGAATTTTGGCGGCCACCCCGGGTTTATTAGGCACTGCCGTGATAGTTAGGCGCGCCTGATTTTTGTCGCAAATTACAGCAGTGACAACATTTTTTTCCCCTTTATTATTAATCATAGTTCCTCCTTTACTGCCAAAAGCTAATCTGACCAGAATTGGTACATTATTGTTTTTAGCAAATTCTACTGAGCGAATTTGCATTACTTTAGCCCCCAGACTAGCCATTTCCAATATTTCGTCATAAGAGACGAATTTAAGCCGGCTGGCCTTTTTACATATATTTGGGTCGGTAGTATAAATTCCGTCTACGTCCGTGCAAATTTCGCATGAGTCGGCTTTTAAGGCCGCGGCCAAGGCTACAGCCGTAGTATCTGAACCGCCGCGGCCCAGAGTGGTAATATTGTTTTCTTCATCAATACCTTGAAAACCCGCCACTATCACGACATAGTTTTTTTGCAGGAGTTTTTCAATCCGAGCCGTATTAATAGTGATAATTCGGGCATCAGCATATCTTTGGTCCGTTATAATTCCGGCTTGGTGCCCGAGCAGGGATATGGCTTTAATACCCTTGGACTGCAAGGCTATTGCCAGCAAAGTTATTGTTTTTTGTTCTCCAATTGAAAGCAGGGCATCATATTCTCGTTTATTAGGATTGTAGCTTATTTGTTTTGCCAATTTAATCAGTCCATCGGTTTCGCCAGCCATGGCCGATAAAACAATCACTATTTGTTTGCCTTGTTTATTAATTTCAGCCACTTGCATAGTTATCCGTTTAATTGCTTCAATATTAGCCACTGAGGTTCCGCCATACTTCTGAACAATTTTTTTCATCTCTTAGGCTCCTTTCTGGCAGTTTCTTAAGTTTATGTATTAAGTAAAATTTTTAAAGGTCAAGATTAATGTTATCCCGCTTTAGCGGGACCCGCACTACGAATGCGGGACATGCGAATTAGTGTTATCCCGCTAACGCTCTGCGTCTTAAGTTATAGAGCGGTTAACAGTAAATATTAGCATATAAACACTACCAAGTCAACTGCATTTATTTGAAAAACTTATTAGTATCTGTTAGGGTAGTAAGTAAGAAAATATGAGCAAAAAAAAGACTTACAATATTATAACTATCGGTTGCCAAATGAATAAGAGTGATAGCGAACGGATAGCCGGAGTTTTGGAAAGAGAAGGGTATAAATGGACTGATGATAGAAAATTAGCCGGTTTAATCGTGATAAATACCTGTGGAGTCCGGCAGTCGGCCGAAGACCGTGTTTACGGCTTGATTCCGAAGATTAAAAAGGATAATCCTAGAGTAAAAGTTATTTTGGCCGGCTGTTTGAGCGAGAGGAAAGACGTGCAAAAAAGACTGGCGGATAAAGTGGATATGTGGTTGCCGATTAAACAAATTTCAAATTTCAAATTTCAAATTCCAAATAAATTTCAAATTCCAAATTCCAAAATCCAAAATTGTGATTATTTAAAATTAAAGCCAAAGTATGAATCCAAATTTTTTGCTTTTGTGCCGATTGGCAATGGCTGTAATAATTATTGCGCTTATTGCGTTGTGCCTTACGCCCGGGGTCGGGAAATTTATCGTCCGGCTGATGAAATACTGACTGAAGTGAAAAGTTTGGTAAAAAAAGGCTATAAAGAAATAATATTAATTGCTCAGAACGTGAATAGCTATGCGTGGCAGGGAACAGGCAGTAAAACGGGGAAAATTGTTGATTTTATGAAGTTGCTTAAAATGGTTAATGATATTAGAGGGGATTTTTGGATTAGGTTTTTTACCAGTCATCCCAAAGATATGAGTGATGAATTAATAAAAATTATAGCCACAAGCGATAAAGTATGCGAGCAGATGCATTTACCGGTGCAGGCCGGAGATAATGAAGTGCTGCAGAAGATGAATCGCGGATATACAGTAGAGGAATATTTAAAGTTAATAAAAAAGATTAATGAGGTATTTAATAATCAATATCCAATAACCCTGCCTCCGCTAAAGCTACGGCAGGCAAGCAATAATCAAAAAATAATCAATAAACAAATATTAAATAATAAAATTTGGCGACCACCGGTGGCGATTACCACGGATATTATTGTTGGTTTTCCCGGAGAAACAAAAAAGCAGTTTAACAATACTTTAAAATTATTTAAAGAAATGAAGTTTGATATGGCTTATATTTCTAAATATAGTCCGCGTCCGGGCACAGCCGCTTATCAATTGAAAGATGATGTGCCTAAAGAGGAAAAAAAGAAGCGGGAAGAAGAATTAATAAAAGTATTAAATAAAACCGCTTTGGAAAATAATAAAAAATATATTAATAAAATTGTAGAGATTTTAGTTGAAGGCCGAGGCAGAAAGGGTGAGTGGCGCGGTCAGGCAAGAACCGGGAAAATAGTAAAAATAGAAGGTAATAATAAAAAAATTAAAATTGGCGAATTTGTTAAAGTTAAAATAAAAAAAGCCCAGAATTTTGGGCTGGAAGGTGTTTTAGAATGAAGGCGAGAGGAGAATCTGTACAAGAAACTCCTCTCGGGTGATGGGTGGCCAAAATCTGATTACACCGGACTGTGTAGCAATTCCATTTGCGCTACGACGTATTCCAGAGTCCGGCTTCGATCAGTTTGGCCTCGGGGTGGAGCTTTTTCATGGTAATCCCTCCTTTTCAAAGAGTCCATTCAATGCTCCTACTTCAAAGGCGCTTGCATTTGGGTTTACCCAATCTTTTGAGTTTTCCCAGCCTGCGTGCGCCAGCCTATTTATAATTATACTATAAATATAAAATATGTCAAAAAAAATTAATAAAAAAGAAAAAATTATTGTAATTTTAGGCCCAACTGCCAGCGGCAAGACCGGTTTAGCTGTAAAATTAGCCTATAAATTTAATGGTGAAATAATTTCGGCTGACAGCCGGCAGGTTTATAAAGGAATGGATATTGGGACTGGAAAGGATTTGGGCGAGTATTGGGTTAGAGTTAAAAGAGGCAATACTGGAGCGTCGGGATTGCCACTCCCGCTGAAGCGGGATCGCAATGACAAGATTAAAATTCCATATCATCTAATTGACGTGGTTAGCCCGAAAACGGAATTTAGTTTGGCAAAATTTAAAGAAAAGGCGGATAAGGCGATTGAAAATATTTTAAAGCGCAATAAAGTCCCGATTATAGCCGGCGGGACCGGTTTGTATTTGCAGGCTTTGGTGGATAATTATAATTTAAGTCCGGTTGGGCCGGATAAAAAATTGCGAAGCCGGCTGGAGAGAAAAACCAGTCAGGAATTATTTAAAATGCTAAAAAAATTAAATTCTAAATTTTCCAATAAATTATCTGAAAGCGACCAAAAGAATAAAAGAAGATTAATCAGATATATTGAGATTTTACAAGGAACACAGAACAAGGAACACAGAACAAGGAACACAGAACAAGGAACACAGAACATAAAAAATAATTACAATTTTTTATTGATTGGATTAAGATGGCCAAGGGATGAGCTGAAAAAGCGGATTCACGAAAGACTGGTTGACAGATTGGAAAATCAGGGAATGATTGAGGAGGTGGAGCGGCTGCACAAAGAAGGAGTTAGCTGGAAAAGATTAATAGATTTTGGCTTGGAATATAAATATATATCCTTATATTTGCAGGGAAAGCTGGAATATAATGAAATGGTGGAAAAATTATCTATTGCGATAAAACAGTTTGCTAAAAAGCAGATGACCTGGTTTCGGCGCTGGCAAAGGCAGGGGAGAAAGATTTTTTGGATAGAAAGCAGGGGAGAAGCGGAAAAATTAGTGAAAAAGTTTTTAAGGGACTATCGCCAAATATGCTTTTGAAGCGAAAATTATAAAAATTGAGGAAAATTTTTTATATAATTTTTGAGGTTTATATTAAATATAAGCTGAAAAAATTTAGATAAAATTTTACCAATTTTTAGGATTTTTAAGCCAAAATGGTATTTGGTGACAGTCCCGTAGAATAAAAGAAGGGGTTCTAAGACAAGAACCCCCTTTGAATTATTAGATTACCTCCTTTTGTTTAAATGTTTTTTCACAATAGTAGCATTCTAGACTTCCATCATTATCGCGATGTAAAAATTTAGCAGAGGCTTCCGGGTCATCGTTTGTTATGCAGTTTTTATTTGGGCAAATTCCTATACCCGAAATCGCTTTAGTAGTTCGTATTTTTATTTTGCAAAAATTTCCTTCGCTAATGATGTTGAAAGTGATTTGCGGATCAAAAGATGAGATGCCAACCATTAATTCCTCGGGTATAAAAATATTTTCTAAAACCAGAACATCCTTAAGGCCATGTTTTCCGGACGGCACGTCTTCAATTGTGTGTTTTACGCCGTTAATTAGAATGTTTTTGGAGAAAAGAAATTGTCTTATTTTCAAACCCAGTCCATGCGCAATATGATCTATAACCGTACCGTTAGTAATTGGCAGAAAGTACATATCAGAATTTTTTGAATTTTGTCTAATCTCAAAGTATTCGGGAAGGGGAATGTTTTTTAATATTTGTATTCCATTATCAGGATTAACATCCGGGAATGATTTTATATTTTTGTTTTTATAGCCCTCTTCCAATAAGTACATTCTTACCGGTATGCCATGCCAGGCCTGTTCGTCAATGATTAATTGTTTATTTTGTCTAATATCCGGCGCAAATTCATTGACGTATGGCATAGGATGCATAATAATTACATGTGGTTTAAAAATAGAAAGGGTTTTATTATTAATTCTAAATCTTTTTTTGGCTCGTTCTAAAGCGACTTGGTCGCCGACAAATCTTTCTTCCTGCAGCCTTGATCCGTAAATAACATCGCAGTCTTTTAGCAGTTCTAATGAATCTCCCTCCGAAACATTGGAGAATAGCTTTTTATATTGTTCCTGGAGGGCGGTTTCGGGGTCAGATGCAAGGGCAAGGGAAATATTATCTCTATGAGCGAGCGCACAAATTAGGGAATGTACGGTCCGTCCATATTTAAGATCTCCAAAAAATCCGATTTTGAAATTATCTAGCCCGCCTAATCTTTCGGAAATGGTTAATAAATCAAGCATGGTTTGGCTTGGGTGCTGGTTAGTTCCATCTCCTCCGTTTTGCACAGAAACGTTATAGTTTTCCTTTTCTAATATTTCAGCTATAAATTTTTGTGCCCCCTCCATTTTGGTGCGCATAACCAGTACATCCGCTCCTTGCAGGGCGAACATTCTGGCAGTATTGGCCATACTTTCTTTTTTAGATAAAGAAGTGGCCTCTGTTCCAGTTATAACATCGCTACTCCAACCCAATAATCGGGAAGCTTCCACGTAAGAACCACGAGTTCTCGTGCTCGGCTCAAAGAACGCAAAAATTACTTTTTTCTCCGGCCGGGGTACAATTTTTCTTTCTCGCGCCCTTGGAATCATTGATTTGCATCCAGGCAGAATTTCTTCAAAAATTTCTTTTGCTTCTAGGTCATTAATACTAATTAAATGTTTCATCCTTCTCCTCCTTTGTTGTAAGGTGCGTTTTAGCCTAAAAAAATTCCCCCGTCCAAAAGGGGGAATTAAACAATATCCTTATGCCAAGGCGTTATTGCCTTGGTTTTTGATAAAAAATATTTAATTTTAGCTAAAAATAAATTAATTGGCACAAAATTTTTTATTATAATTATTAGGTTGTTATCCCCAGCTTATCATAAGAATAAAATTATGTCAAAAAAATAAAAATATTAAAAAATGAAAATAACTTACTTTTATTATTTATTTTAATAATTTTTTTAGTATTTCTATCACAACCTTAGGATTGGCCTTGCCGTGAGTTTTAGCCATTGTCTGGCCGACAAAAAATTGCATAACATTGGTTTTGCCTTTTTTGTATTGCTCAACCTGAGCTTTATTTTTTTTAAGGATACTGTTAATAATTTTTTCCAATTCAGCCGAGTCGTCAATTTGCTCCAGTCCTAAATCAGCCATAATATTGGTCGGGTCGCCGCCTTTTTTATACATAATTTTCAATATTTTCTGGCCGGTTGAGGAATTAATTTTTCCCTGATAAACCAGGGTAATCAGTTCGGCAAAATTTTCTGGAGTAATTTTTATATTTTTAATCGTCTCACCGTTTTTAAAATATTTAAACAGTTCGCTGATTAGCCAGTTGGAAGCCGCCTTGGCCAGTTTCTTTTTCTGTCTTTCCCAGTTGTCGCCGTTGGAATCAATCCAGGCTCTAAGTTCGGAAATAACTTTTTCGGCATAATCAGCCAGATTTTTGTCAGCCACTAAAATATCGGCCGTGTTGGCGTCAAAATCGTATTGTTCCCTGAAACGTTTATTTTTGGCCAGCGGCAATTCAATCAGGCTTTTTTTAATTTTGGCTATCTGTTTTGGGCTAATTTTAATCGGCGGAATATCAGGCTCGGGAAAGTAGCGATAGTCAGCCGAGGTTTCTTTAACTCTTTGCCGGAAAGTTTTTCCGCTGTTTTCGTTCCAGCCGCGGGTTTCCTGAATTAGTTTTTCCCCGTCTTTTATAGCTTCTGTTTGTCTTTTTATTTCATATTCAATCGCTTTTTCCACGGCTTTAAATGAATTAATATTTTTTACCTCAATTTTGGGATTAAGTTTATAGTCTTTAACCGGCTTGATTTCGCAGTGGCCATTATATTTCCATTTGCCTTTTTCCTGAACGGAAATATTGGCTTCGCAGCGCATCTGACCTTTTTCCATATCAGCGTCGCTGATTTTTAAATAACGCAAAATTTGCTGGTAGACTTGGCAGAATTTTTTGGCTTCGGCGGCGGATTTAATAACCGGCTCGGTTACCATTTCCAAAAGGGGAGTGCCGGCCCGATTAAGGTCAACCAAAGAATGTTTTTTATTGGTTGGGTGTGATAATTTACCGGTGTCTTCTTCCAGATGAATGCGGGTGATTTTTATCTGTCGGCCGTCAATATCCAGCCAGCCGTCATAGCAGAAAGGCAGGTCATACTGCGATACCTGGTAGCCTTTGGGCAGGTCGGGGTAAAAATAATTTTTCCGGTCAAATTTGGACAGCTGATTAATTTGGCAATTTAAAGCCAGACCGACTAAAATCGTCCAGTCTATGGCCTGCTTATTCGGAATCGGCAAAGTGCCGGGATGGCCCAGACAAATCGGGCAGACGCAAGTGTTCGGTTTTTTGCCCTCGGCATCGTTATTACACTCGCAAAACATTTTAGATTTAGTTTTTAGTTCGGCGTGGATTTCCAGGCCGATGATTGTATCGTAGTTCATTTGGTTTTTTTGCTTATTATTTTTTCTTAAAATTATTCTCCTCCAGACCGGAGAGGAGTAAAATTGATTTAAAAGTTCCGTAAGGTATTTCTTTTTTGCTCACTTTTATAATCACATTGCGTGTTGGATTGCCTTTTTTTCTGTATTTAGCGTGCGAGCCATTTTGGGAAATAAAAACAAAGCCCTTTTTTTGAAGGACTTTTAGCACCTGTTTTAATGTTATCGGTTTAGGCATACTTTAATTTTAGTGGAACTAAGTCCGGCCGCTCTACTTTATTTATTTTGGTTACCGGCACATCTTCAAAGTATAATTCCAATGCTTCTTCCAGACTATTTAAAGCTTCTTTTTTAGTATCGCCAAAACTGGATACGGCGGTATTTAAGTTCCAAGCAACGTAATGTTTCCCTTCTTTCCAAACAACATTTTTTAAATCTATTTTACGCATATATTTTCATTTTTATATAAATATAATACCAATTTAAGAAAAATAAGTCAAATTTAAAGGGAGAGCGGGCGTTAAGAATAAAATTAGTTCTGCGGCCGTCTCCTAAGAGCCGCGCCGCAGTCTTTGATAAGAGACGGCGGTGGAACTAAAAACTTAGCGTGAATTTAATAATTTTAATATATATTTTTTATACTCAATCTGAACTTTAATTGGCCTGGATATTTCAATCGCAATCACATTTCCGAATACAAAATTTGGTAATGTTTTTAAATAATCAAAATATTTTGGACTATTAGGATAATGTTCATCAGTGTTTCGTTTATATGAATATCCGCTAAGGTGGTTACAGACAAAAAGATTACTTTTATTTTTTTGTTTAAGAGTGTATTCAAATTCTTTTGACCATTTTTCCTCGGCAGTTTTGAAATGAGCCAAATCAAGGCAGAACCCGCCAATTTTTTTTAAATCAACATTTTTTGGAATAAAATTATCATAATTTAATTCTAAATATAATTGTTTATAAAAGCCGCGCCATTTTGCCATAACATCAAAGCTATCTTCATGTATGGTTAAAAGAGGTTTATTATATTTTTCACTCAAGTATTTTAATTCTTCTCTGCCCATGTCATTTCTTATGTGAATGAGCGGGATATGTTTTACACATGAATTTTTAAGAGCTTCATATATGAGTTTGCGCTGCGGTTTACGATAACATTCTAAAAATAAAGCGACGGCGTCTAGCCCTAAATTATTTATTTCATTTAATTTATTATGCCATTCTTTTTTCGTATTGCCGGTTATGCTTAAAAATATTTTTCTTGACCAATTTTTTTTCATAATAGCTAAGTTTAGCTCTGCGGCCGTTTCCTAAGAGCCGCGCAGAAGGGGATCCTTGATAAAGAGACGGCGGCGGAATTTAAAATTTTTTTTCCGTTTTGGATTTTGGGCAGAGGGGCTGGGGGTGAATGCCCCAAATCTAAAACTCCTTATTGCATTTTAGAATATTTTTTAATATAAAAATCTTTTGATAAAAGCTTTTTATATTTTTCAGATTTTATTTTATTTTTTGAAATTACTAATTTGTTCTTTCCATTTTTGGAAATGATTTCTGAAAGTTGTTCCCCGGCCTTATCGTCAAAGTTTGTTGTTTTTTTAAAAAATCTGTCAATTTGTTTTGCAATTACTTGATCAAGAAATACTTCAATCAGGCAATCATTAAAGATATTAAAATAGTAATTTTGTTTTTCGAATATTTTTTTGTCAGCGATACTGTACTGCAAAAAATCATTTCTAAATTTCTTTTTCAATTCTTTATCAAGGGGGTAGCCGTGAGCTACTGTGATCAAAACTTGCCTACTTTTTTCTTTCATCGTTTTAATTAAAATTTGCTCCGTTTCTTGTCGGGCATATGCGAACCACTCATGTGGGTTAAATACAAAAATTGGCTCTTTAGGATTCAATACTTCATTAAACATATGGAAGGCATGGCTCCAAAATGAATCAAGCAAATTTAAATTTTTATAAAAATAAACAATTTTTTCTTTTTCTTGAACATTCAAAAAACCATCAGGATTTGCAACTTTAGGCGTGTTATAAAATTGAGCTAGAGAGAAAAATTCATTCATATTTTTAATCCAATGCAGATTAAGTGAAACAGATTTCCCGTAAATGACAATTTTTTCCTCATTTTTTAATTTTCTCAATACCCGGTAAACTCCCTGCTTTGTTGTTTTGGGACGAATGGTAAAAATATTTTCTATTAATTTAATCGTTGAAATTGCTCCCTTTTGGAGCATTTGAAGAATCAATTTTTCAATTGGTTGTTTTAACTGTTTTTCCATGTGATTATACTATCACAAAACAAAGAAAAAGTAAACAAGTTGTTTAATTTTATATCAAAAATGCTTGTTTTTTTGATACTTTGAAAATATTTATATAAATTACCTAAACAATTGCTCTTTAACTTAAATAAAATGGAAGGGAGGAAAGGTTATGCCACTCTGCGGTTTTAATCCAAAAATGTTGGAAGGACTTACAAAATTCTCGCAAGGAAGATGGAATTCCGGTTGATCGGGCATTTGAGATCGAGATTGAGGAAATGAACATATTTCTCGCCAAACTCGACGAGAAATACTACAGCGAATTTCGACCCAAACATTCCGTCACGGAGGCGATGGACAGGTTAGTCGAGTGGACGCATTTTATCCGAAAAAATAAAGAAAGAAAGGAGACAAGCTATGCCAATTTGCGGCTTTAACACAAAAATGTTAAAAGGCTTAACTGCCTTTACTGAAGGGCTAGTTGAGCATGGGCTTAAATTTCGTTCAGAAAAAAATGACGAAACAATACCCCAGGGCATCAACCGCGAAATTTCTGATATGACCAGGTTGCTGGCGGAAACTCATCACATAGATGATAGCGCGAAAAGGCTGTTGACTGAAGGCATTGTCAAATACGCCCTAGGCCTTTATCTGGTTGTGCGAAAGGGCAATGTTGACGACTACAAAGAGCTTGTTCAAAAGCTCTGCGAATATTTTAAAGCCATGGATAATAAGTACTACTCCGAGCTGGAGGGTGGTTCCGACGATATGGAAAAGTTGGTTAAATTTCTCAATGAGTTTCCTATCATCCTACATTCTGTTTTAGAACCATAACCAACAAAATGAGTGGGCTGTATTTTATCCCAAGGAGTAATATCTCCCGAACCATTTAAGCCGCAACAATACTGTTGTGGCTTTTTTATACCCCCCTCTTTAAAATAATAAAAAAATCAATAAAAAAGACCGCGTTGGTGGGGCGGTCAAAAATTGTTTTTTCAAGCGACCCGGATTTAGGCCGTAGCAGCTTTTACTATCCAACGGGCGTGTTTTAAAATGTACGCGCTCCATTTGGAAGCCCGGTCAATTATTATGAAAGATTTTTTTAATCCCTTTGACAGGGGAGCGGGGATAAATTTTTCCCCTGAATTACGCATATTTTTTACCCTCTCCAGTATGCTGTCTGATGTTTTTTTAGTCATTTTTTCCTCCTTGATTTTAATATGAAGGTTCAAGCTGTATCCAGTTTTTTGATTGGCAGACCGCGCCCAGTACTATTGTTAAAAAATAGAGAATAAAGGCGAATGGCCAAAGGGACTTACCGGCTTGAGCGCAATTTATTACCAGCCGCAGACAGAGGGCAAATGACTGTCCTTCGGTTGATATTCCAGTGAACATCCCGATAGCAATAAGCGGTATTATGACTAACCACAAATGGATGTATATAATAACCAATGAAAAGGACAAGCAGAAACTGACTTTAATGACTTTTTTCATTTTATAATTTCCTTTCTTTTATCCAGACCAAATCGGCCCTTTGTCAAGTTTAACGCCTGTTCTTTCAGCTGATAATCGTCTGAATTCAGAACAGTAAACCGCGTTAAGAAAGGCATCTTGGCCTGGCCCGATATCTTCACGACATGGCGGCTGTGAGTCGCTGCCCCCCGTGCATTTATCCAATTGTTCGCTGGCTTCTTTACAAATTTCAAAAAAAGTACAGTTCTGAATTTTTATGTTCATAATAACCTCCTTGGTTGGTTTGTTTTATAGAACGATGTTACCCCAAATTAATTTATGAATTTCCTGCCTTGATAAAATTTTATTATTTTTTACGCATTCAATCATTTTTATATTAGGGTAAATTTTAGCTAATTGCAAATAAACCTGCTCGGTTTGTTTTAAATATTTTTGATTTTTTTCATGAATATCTTTTTTGGTTTTTCTATTATTTAATAATCTTTGCCTGATTTTAGCGTCAATATGAAGATAAAAAGTTATATCAGGTTGAGGAATATTAATAAGTTTATATTCTAAATCATTAAGCCAAGTAAAGTATTTTTTTCGCGCTGATAAATTTTTAATTTTAGAACCCTGGTGGGCCAGATTAGAAAAAGTATAGCGGTCGGCAATTACCACATAACCTTTTTTGAGCCAATTTTTAATTTTAAAACCGGCGTCAAACCGGTCTAAGGCGTAAAACATAGAAGCAATAAAAGGATTGACCTCTTTTGCTTGTCCATATTTGCCGCTTAAGTATTCTTCAACCAGCCCGGCTGATTTTTTGTTATATTGCGGGAAACTGATAATTTTAGTTTTATGCCCGGTCTTTTTTAATTTGGTTGCTAAAATTTTAGTTTGCGTGGCTTTGCCGGAGCCGTCAACGCCTTCCAGAGTTATAAATTTTCCTGCTAATTTTTTCATTTTATTAATTTTTTCATTACGGCTTCAATTTGCGCGTAAAATTCTTCCCAGGTGCCGTTGTTGGTTATTTCAATGTCGGCTTTTTTCATAACCGCTAACACTTGCGATTCGGCTTCTTTTTTCTGGTCGGCTAAAAATTGTTTAAAGGTTTTTTTATTGTCGCCCTTGTTTTCATTTCTTTTTTTTAATCTTTCATATCTGATTTCAGGGTCAACTACAACTTTAATCAGTTTAAAATTTTTCATTGGGCGCAAGTATTTTATGTCCATCAGCCGCCTGATGCCGTCTATAATTATTACTTTATGTTTGTCTTTTTTAATATCCTGGATAATAACTTTGGCCATTGTATCCTCGCCGTAATTTTTTCTGATAAATTCTGATAAAGCGCAGAGGTTTTCCCGGCTGATATTAATATAGAGCCTGTTTAGTACATCTCTTAGCATAGTTGAATAACGGTGAGCGGAGGCTTTATATTTTTTTACGGCATATTTGGCGATTTCGCCTTTACCGGAAGAAATTTGCCCGGTTAGGCCGATAATAATTTGTTTATTCTTTTTCATAATTTTTTAATATATTTTCTAATTTATTATATAAATCATCTTCATTTTCAGCTTCAATTTTATATTTGACGGCCGGATTGCCCAAGGCCATGCGGCTGACTTTTTCTCCTTTAAACCACCAGAGAATTATGTCGGAAGCGGCAATACGGGCGATTTCCAGTTCCGCCCCCACTCCCAACGAAGGCTGGCCGACATAGGCGATTATTAAATCAGCCGAAGCCACAAAACGATGGTCGCGCTGCCAGACATCCATGGGAGAAATATCAGGATTTTGAATCGGGTCAGTTCCGCCGGCATGAGGAACATAAATATTATTGAAATGGCGGCTGCACAATTTAGCTATTTTTTCATAAATTTTTTTTATCTCTTCGCCGGCGTGTGTCAGTTCGCCGCTAATGTAAATTTTATTTATTTTTTCCATTATTTTTTACTAATTCAATGAACCTGTATTTGATTCCATTGTATTCTTTTTTTTCTTGGCTGACAATTTTTTTAAATTCAGGATATTCAGGAAAGTAAGTATCGGCTTTTGGGGCATCATCAACTAAAGTTAAATAGAGTTTGAAAGCAAAGGGGAGAAATTGCTTATAGATACTGGCTCCGCCGATAATAAATACTTCTTCATCGCTATTTTTATATTTTTCGGCCAGGGCTTTTAAGTCGTACGCCATTTCGCAGCCGGGAGCTTTAAAATTTTTATCAAGCGTAAGGACGATATTTTCTCTTCCCGGCAAAGCCTGCCCGATGGATTGATAGGTAGTTTGACCCATAATAACTTTATGACCATGAGTAATATCCCGAAAATGTTTCATATCGTCAGGCAAATCCCAAAGAAGTTTATTTTTGTATCCTATTTCTTGGTTTTTCCCAACCGCGCAAATCATTGAAATCATAGTAAGTAGAAAGTTAAAAGTAAAAAGTTGTAAAGTTTGTAAAGTTGAAAGTTATAAAGTTGGTTTAACTTTATAAACTTTATAACTTTTTTCTTTTAACTATATTAGTAGCCGCCGATATTGGCGATTTCCGCTTTTAGAGGCGGATGAGGGTCATAGCCTTCAAGCGTAAAGTCTTCATATTTAAAATCGTCAATATTTTTAATTTCCGGGTTTAATTTCATAGTCGGCAGAGGCCGGAGTTCGCGCGAGAGCTGTTCTTTGGCCTGGTCAAAATGATTGGAATAAAGATGCACATCACCAAAAGTATGGACAAAATCGCCGGCTTTCAGACCGGTAACCTGAGCAACCATTAACAATAACAGGGAATAGCTGGCGATATTGAAAGGGACGCCTAAGAATAAATCAGCGCTTCGCTGGTAAAGTCCTAAATTCAGTTTATTTTCATCCGTGACCGCGAATTGATAAGTGGTGTGGCAAAAAGGCGGAACTTCGTTTTTATTGCCTTCTGAAGCCATGGCGTAGATAAAGTCCGGGTTCCAGGCGGACACGACATAAGATTTTCTAAAAGGTTTATCTTTTAAGCCGTCTATTACCCAGCCCAATTGGTCTATTTCCCGGCCGTCTGAAGCCGGCCAGCGCCGCCACATTCGCCCGTAAATCGTGATTAAATCTCCCCATTTTTTTACAAATTCATCGTTAGCCGGTAATTCTTTAATTTTAGCTATAAAATTTTTTTGCTCCATATCGTCTTCCGGGCAATTTTCCAGGTAATATTTATGGTATCTTTTCCAGGCCCATTCGTCCCAAATATGGACATCCCGGTCAAGCAGGTATTTAACATTAGAGTCTCCTTTTAAGAACCAAAGCAGTTCCTCAATAATGCCGCGGATAAAAGTTTTTTTCGTGGTTAAAAGCGGAAAACCTTGGGTCAGGTCAAAACGGATTTGCCGGCCGAAAACCGAGCGGATAGTAGGCGGTTTCACACCCCGCTTCCTATATTGTTCCAGCACTTCAGGCGTGAAAAATAATTTTTTATCCGAACCATTATCAATTATGTCTTGCATGAGGTTTAAATATCGTTGTTCTGGATGTGTATTCATAAAACATGGAACATGGAACATAAAACATAGAGTATCATGAATTATGGAACATGTTTTAATTATTATTTGGCCAATTTTTAATGTTAAATTTAGTAAATATTTTTGATAAATTCCATCACATGTTTATTGCTGTTTGTTTGCCTTTCTATGCTTTGCATCCATAAAATTTTATCTGCTGATCTAAATGCCAACAATTTCGGGTTTTTAATAAAATCTCTTAAGTATGGACTTTTAAGCATAACATTTTTATTTTTATTAATTATGATAGCTGTTTCTTTCATTAATTTTTCTTTTATCGAAAAATAAAAATTATTATAATAGCGAAAATAGTTATTATAGTTTGATAATATATTTTTTTTGAATTTAATTTTTTGTCTTTTTGTCCATAACCATAAACTATTTTTAGAAACATTGTCGTAGAGAGGCAATTTATCTGGCAACAGAAGAAATGATATTTTACTAGTCAGAGATATACATTTTTTATCACTGATGTTTTTTTCTTTTATAATTTTTGCCATATTATCAATTAACAATTCTGGTCTATAGCTGTTTTTTAATTTCGGAAAAAAATCATTTAAAAATAATTTTAATAATTGTATTTCCTTATTTTCGCCTTTTAAAAAATTTCTCCTGATTGAGTAGTTCTTTAAAAATTCATGAAATATTTTTTGCTGATAAAATTTTAGTCGCTCGTCATTTATATTTTTATTATTTAGATAGTCGTAAAATAATGATTTTATAGATTTTGAATATAAACCCTCGCCTTTTTCCCAATGAAAGATTGTTTCCAATATTGCAGTTTTAAAAATTTGGTTATTTTGCATTTGGTATTTTATTAGAAATTAGGTGAATTAGAAATTAGAAATTAAATATTAAACCTGCGTTTCCTGCCCGTCGGTTGCCACCCGTCCGCCCTGCCATTGACCCTTATATTGATTACCTTCACCCAGGACTTCATGAAAAGTAATATGAACTACGCGGGCGCCGAAAGACACTTTTATATTGGAGTTACCTAAATTGCACAGGCCAAAGGTGAGTTCGCCTGAATATCCCGGCTGAACTATGCCATTAAAAAGCCCAAGGCCGGAGCGGAAAAGGGTAGTGCGGGGGAAAATAATTCCGGAAAGAGTTGTCGGCAGGTTTACTTTTTCCATAGTTTTTATTAAATAGTATTTACCCGGTTCAAAAATAAAAAAATTATTTTTTTCCTCTTTATTTTTATCATATTTAGCGATTAATTTTATTTCAGGCGTATCCCGTTCTTTAACCCCTAAAAAACCATTGCCAGATAGTTCATAAATTTCCCCCAAGCGCAAATCAAAACCGGCTCCTTCCGGGTTATTTAATTCCCGCTGACAGAGATTTTCAACTAACTTTTGTTCTTTAACAAGCTGGTGAAGTTTTTTTATTCCTAAAATCATAAATATTTATAAATTATTTACTGATTAGTGATTATTTACCGGCAGGCAATATAGGTTGCCTTCATATTTTCTTATTTTAATATTTCTTTTGTTGGCTAATTCCATGGCTTCGTTTTCATCTTCTATTTTTTCGCCGCCGGTTTGGATGCGTCTGTATTTTTCGTAATAAACAATTTCTTTAATGCCAACATTATTAAGAGCCTTCATGCAATCATAGCAGGGGATAATAACGGAATACATAGTGGCTCCGCGCAGTCTCCTGGTATCCTGGGCGTTAATAATGCCATTTATTTCCGCGTGCGCTCCGCGGCATCTTTGCAATTTGCCGGTTTTAGGGTCGCCGTCAACTTTGGCGCAACCAACTTCAAGGCAGTGATAATCGCCCTCGGTCGGGCCGTTATAGCCCATAGAGATAATTCGTTTGTTTTTATCAACAATCACTACGCCGGCCGTATGAAATTTGCAAGCGGTGCGTTGGGCCACTAACAGGGCCAGGTTCATAAAAGTTTCATCCCAGCTTAATCTTTTGGTTCGGGGATGTTTTAAATCGGTTGTAAGATTTTTTTCCATAGTATATTTAGTAATTTAATTATTATTAAGCGCTTTTTTATTTTAGCAGATAGTGATAAAGAGGGCAAATTCGTAAAAAAAACAGGGGCAGATTTATTATTGCTCCTGTTTTTTTATATTATTATATTGAAATTATGAAATTTCCACCTTTATACCCGGCCCCATGCTGGAACTAAGGCTTATATTTTTAAGATAAGTGCCCTTGGAACCGGATGGCTTAATTTTTTTAATTGCATTTAAAATAGTTTCATAATTTTCTGACAATTTTTTGGTTGCAAACGATACCTTGCCTATAACAGCGTGAACATTACCGGTATCATCGTTTTTAAAGCTGATTTTTCCCTTTTTAAGTTCGGCCACCGTTTTGGCCGGATTGGAAGTAACGGTTTCATTTTTTGGCGAAGGCATTAGGCCGCGGGTGCCGAGAATTTTAGCGATTTGAGCCAGATTTTTCATCATAGCCGGTTCGGCCACGGCTACCTGAAAATCGGTTTTTTCGGTTTTTTTAATTTTAGCTATTAAATCTTCACTGCCAACATAATCAGCCCCGGCTTTTTTTACTTCCTTTTCTTTTTCCGGCGTCACAAAAGCGGCTACTTTTATGGTTTTACCGGTGCCGTGGGGGAGACTGACGGCTGAGCGAATTTGCTGGTCGCCTTTTTTGGGGTCAATTCCCAGCCTGAAATGCACCTCAACCGAGGCGTCAAATTTGGTTTTTGAGAGTTTTTTGGCCAGCTCAATCGCTTCTGCCAGCGGATAAGCTTTTGTTTTATCAAAGTCAACTGTTTTTTTATCATTTCGTGCTTTTGTGTTTTCTTGATTTTTTGTCATATTTTCGTGGTACGGGCGAGTATAAAGTTAAAAGTTTGTAAAGTTATAAAGTTTAGAATTACAGATACTTTTAACTTTATAACTTTCAACTTTCAACTTTTAACTGATATTCTCTCCCACAAATTATATTAATTATTGTTATACAATCGTAAATTATTTGATTTCCACTCCCATTTGTCGGGCCGTGCCCTCTATAATTTTAGCCGCTTGTTCCACGTCACTGGTATTTAGGTCGGGTAATTTTATGGTTGCGATTTCTTTAACCTGGGCGCGAGTTAAGGAACCGACTTTTTCGGTTAGGGGTTTTCCCGAACCTTTTTTTATTTTAGCGTATTTTTTAATCAGTTCGGCCGCCGGCGGAGTTTTCATTATAAAATTATAACTGCGGTCTTCGTAAACCGTAATTTCTACCGGAATAATATCGCCCATTTTATCCTTGGAGGCGTCGTTAAATTTAGTGCAGAATTCCTGGATATTTAATCCATGCTGGCCCAGAGCCGGCCCAATCGGTGGGGCCGGGTTTGCCTGTCCGGCCGGAATTTGTAATTTTATGGTTGTTAGTATTTTTTTAGCCATATGTCAAGTTAAAAAGTTTGTAAAGTTTTTAAAGTAAAAAGTTAATTAAGTAGAAGCAAATAAAGTATACCAACTTTATAACTTTATAATTTTTTACTTTAAACTAATTTAAAGTTTTTTAATCTGCAAAAAGTCCAGTTCAACCGGAGTTTCCCGGCCGAACATTGAAACCGAAACTTTAATTTTTCCCTTAGACTCGTCAATGTTGGTAATTTTGCCTTCAAGATTTTTAAATGGTCCGTCCGTAATTCTGACCGGCGACCCCTCGGTAACATCAATTTTAAATTTAGGCTCCTCAACTCCCATTCTTTTTTGCAATGATTTGACTTCTGCTTCGCTTATCGGAGTCGGGATGGTGCCGGTGCCGATAAAGCCGGTTACGTTTGGCGTATTTCTGACCACATACCACGAGTCATCGGTTACCACCATATTTACCAAGACATAGCCGGGAAATATTTTTTCCTCAACAATTTTACGTTTTCCGTTCTTTATTTTAATTTTTTTCTCGGTTGGTATTAATATATCAAATATTTTATCTTCCATGTCCATTGATTCAATTCTTTGTTTTAAATTGCCCAATACATTTTCCTCATAGCCGGAATAGGTATGCAGGACATACCAGCGCCTTCCCTGATTTAAAATTTGTTTAGCCATATGGCATAATGCGAATCCGCGAATGCATGCGGATGCATGCGAATTGCGAATATGTGAATTAATTATTTTATAATAAATTCAAGACCGAAGCTGAAAATATAGTCCAGAGAGCCCAAAAAGGCGGCTATGGCCAAACTAATGCCAATAACCAGCAGAGTATAATTATAAGTTTCTTTCTTGGTGGGCCAGGCAACTTTTTTCATTTCCTCAATTGAGGCCTTAATATAGCTTAATAATTTATCCATATTTTTAGTAATTAAAAACTGCCTTCTTTGGCAGCTGTCTTTCTATGTATAAAATAATACCTTATTAATTAATATTTGTCAAGCTTAGCGTCTATTTTATATAAATTGACTAAATTCATCTAATATTATAGCATTTATTAAGTTTAATTGGTTTATTATTTTTCTGTGATATAATGTTATTAACACGTATCTATTTAAATTGTTAAATTGTTAAATTGTTGTGTGTCGCCTGTTGCGTGCCACCTAAATTGTTAAATGAACAAAATATTTAATCATATGGAAATTCCAAAATCTATAAATGATATATTGACAAAATTGGAAAAAAGCGGATATGAGGCTTATGCAGTCGGCGGTTGCGTTCGGGATTTGTTAATAATTAAACTCGCCGCTACGAATGGCGATTATCCGAATGTAAAAAGGAAGGAGCCAAAGGATTGGGATATTACCACCAATGCTCGGCCAAAAGAAGTTTTAAAAATTTTTCCTGACGGCAAATATGAAAATAAATTTGGCACTGTGTTGGTTCCTTTTGAAAAAAAAATGGATACAAGCAAAGCTGAAATTAATTTACCGATTGTCACTAAAGGATTAAAGATAAGTAAAGGTGATAAAACTAAAGCCATTGATATTGCTAAAAAATATATAGCCAAAATTAAATGTCCTGTTCACGGCCAGCAACATACCTTTAATGTAGTTAAAAACGCTTTGGAAATAGCCAAGGATTATAAAGATATTAATCCGGATATTTTAGAGGTGGCGGCTTATTTTTATGATGTCGGCAAAGTTAAATTCAGCGATGGAAGACATATTGAGGAGAGTGTAAGAATTTTAAAAAAAGAATTAGTTAATATTTTTAAAACCGAGGTTGTTAAAGTGCTGGAGAAAGTTATTCTCCATGATTTTAATGCAGTATCAAATAGTTTGGAAAATCAAATATTGAAAGAAACCGACATAATTGATGGTATTAATTTAGATAGAGTAAAAGAAGCAGCTGAGATAAATTTAGAAGAATATATAGATTGGTTAAAAAATAAAGACGGTTATAGAGTGAGTTATAAAAAATTTATCACCAATATCGGCAAAAGATTATTAGCGGGGGGAATAAAAAAATTTAACAGCCATAATTTTGGATTTGAATTGCCTGAATTTGAAGAGTCGGTAAAAGACATTGTTGAAATAACGACTTATCGCAGTGAGCAGGGTTATAGCGACCGGCGGCATCCGGATGAAATAAAATTTGAAAATAAATTGGAGAAAGATTTAGGCAGAAGGGATTTTACCGTAAACGCGATGGCCATGGACATAAAGGAAAATATTGTTGACCTTTTTGGCGGCCAAAAGGATTTAAAAATTAAAATAATCAGAGCGGTTGGGGAGCCGGTGGATAGATTTAAGGAAGATGCCTTAAGAATGATTCGGGCGATTCGCTTGGCCGGCCAGCTGGGATTTTCAATTGAGCCCAAAACCGAACGGGCGATTAAAAAAATGGCCGGCGGAATTAAATTTGTGGCCAACGAAAGAATTAAGGATGAATTAATTAAAATTTTAGAATCAAGCCAAGCTTACGAAGGATTAATGCTTTTTCATGAAACAAAATTATTGCAGTATATTTTGCCCGAGTTGGAAAGAGGAGTTAAAGTCGGTCAGAATAAGCATCATACTTACACAGTTTTTAAACATTCCATGTTGTCTCTAAAGTATTGCCCTAACAAAGATTGGCGGGTGCGGTTTGCCTCCCTGCTTCACGATATTGCCAAGCCTCAGACCAAAAAATTTATTAAAGGCGACGCTACATTCTATAATCATGATATCGTGGGCGCCAAAATCGCTAAAAAAATTATGAGCCGTTTGAAATTTTCAAACCAGGATATTGATAAAGTCACGATTTTAATTTACAATCATATGTTTTATTATAATGTCGGCGAAGTCACGGAGTCTTCGGTCAGACGATTAATAAATAAAGTCGGGGAAGAAAATCTGGCGGATTTAATAGATTTAAGGATTGCCGACCGATTAGGTTCCGGCGTGCCCAAAGCCAAGCCGTATAAATTAAGGCATTTGGAATATATGATGAAAAAAGTAAGAGAAGACCCGGTTTCAGTAAAGATGATAAAAATTAATGGTGATGATTTAATAAAAATATTAAAAATTCAGCCCGGGCCGAAAATAGGAGCGATTTTAGATGTGCTGTTATCGGAAGTTATAGAGGAGCCGAAATTAAATAATAAAAAATATTTAGAGAACCGAAGCCGGGAATTAAATGATATGGATTTAAAAGAATTGCGAAGTAAAGCCAAGGGAAAAATTAAAGAAAAGAAAATGGAGGATGACGAAGAGCTAAAAAAAGAATTTTGGGTGAAGTGAGTATTACACATATAAATACAGATTACAGATAA
>CAYMCJ010000001.1:26797-51414 GCA_964388985.1 uncultured Gammaproteobacteria bacterium
TTAGTGTTACTTAAGGATTTTGAACATAAAGTTTATGAAATATAATTATAATAAAATAAGAAATAGGGTTAGGAAAATGGTAAAAGGCGCTTGTTATTCAAAAGAAAATAAATTTAAAGATTCAATTTGGGATTATCATATTTTACCGGTAGTTAAGCACAGTCTGATTTTGGGGAAAAAATTTAGAGCTGATTTGGAGGTGCTGGAGTTAGCCGCCTTATTGCATGATTACGCCGCCATTATTGAAAATGGAAAATTGTACAAAAATCATCATATTTATGGCGCAAAATTAGCTGAAAAAATTTTGGTGTCCTTAAATTATCCGGAAGATAAAATAAAGCGTATCAAAGAATGCATAAAGAGTCATAGGGGAAGCGTTGTAATTGATAAAAAAAATATTGAGGCAAAAATTTTAGCGTCGGCCGATGCTATGTCACATATTACGGAGTTAGCCGATATGTTTTATTTGACATATGGCGTTCATAAGTATAAAACATCAGATGGGGCTGAATGGCTAAAGAATAAATTAAAAAGAAGCTGGGAAAAAATAATACCGGTCGGACAGAAAATAGTTAAGGCTGATTATGATATCGCCATAAAAATATTAAATAAAACTTTAGATAAAAATAATTTAATAATAAAATAAAAAACGAGAATTTTAAACATGTAGAGCCGGTAATATGAAGCAAGTTGTTAAAAAATGTTTATTAATAAAAATTATAATGTTGGGGGGAATTATTTTTTTTGTTTCCGCTTGTACAAATAATCCCAATAAAATAACGGAAAAAAATGCGCCGGGAGGCATGGATGGATTTAATGAAATGGATATCGTCGGCCGGATGTTGGCGATTAAAAACGGTTTAACTCCGAAAGTAAAGCCAACCGGCAAATATACGCCGAAAGACGCGGAAGCGCAAGAACAGGGCGGCGCGCAGCCGCAGAATCAGGTGCAGTTGGAGCCATTAACGGAACAATATGATAGCGCCATAATTAAAACTAATTTTGGCGATATTAAGATTAAATTTTATGTACAGGAAGCGCCCATAACCGTAAATGCGTTTTTAAATTTAGCTAAGAAAGGATTTTATAACGGAACTAAATTTCATCGGGTTATTAAAGATTTTATGATTCAGGGAGGAGACCCCACCAGCAAGGATGACGATTGGTCTGACGACGGTCAAGGCGGTCCGGGTTATCAATTTCAGGACGAAATCAATGAACATAAATTAGTCCGCGGCAGTCTGGCCATGGCCAATTCCGGACCTAACACCAATGGTTCGCAATTTTTTATAGTAACGGCTGAATCCACTCCGCAGCTTGACGGCAAGCATACCAATTTCGGTTATGTTATTGACGGAATGAACGTAGTTGATAAGATTGAAGCGGTTGAAACCAATAAAAACGACCATCCCACCGAAGACGTAATAGTTAACAATATTGAAATAACCAATAGTGGTAGTGAAGCAGATGACAACTCGCCCGAAATCGGTCCGGAGTTGCCTAAAGATTTTTCTGCTGATGCCGCCACAACTAGTCCGGCGCAGGAAGAAGAAAGCGATTCCTCGGCCACTTCAACTCCGAAAGCGGGAGGGCAGGTCGGCGAAGAAGGCCAGCCGACCGCTACTTCCAGCCAGGAAGGGTTTTAGCTTTTAGCTTTTAGGTTCATGGGCCTGTAGCTCATCTGGTAGAGCGCCCCGATTATATCGGGGAGGCAAGGCAAGGGCGATAAATGATAAAAGGTTTTATATATTTAATAGAAAGTATTAAAAATAAAAAGAGATATTTGGGTTCAACAAATAATCCGGTCATTAGAATATCCGAACATAACAGAGGCTATGTAAAGGCGACACGGATTAATAAGCCATGGAAATATTTAATGGTAATTAATATCGGCAGTTTGAAAGAGGCAAGGGAAATTGAATATTATATAAAAAGACAAAAATTACAATTAACAGTTAGAAATGTCATTAAAATATTAAATTGGTATTACGAAAAGGGCTGTTAGCTTCCGCCTTTGCGGGCGGACAAGCAGCTGACAAGTTAAAATTCATGGGCCTGTAGCTCATCTGGTAGAGCGCTACGTTCGCATCGTAGAGGTAAGGAGTTCGAGTCTCCTCAGGTCCACTAAGTAAATTTATTCGGGGTGTGGCCTAGTGGCTAAGGCGCATCGTTCGGGACGATGAGATCGGAGGTTCAAATCCTCTCACCCCGACCAAAATAAAAATAACCGCACTTTGCCGCAAAGTGCGGTTATTTTTTAATTGGTTTATAGAAAGTTTTCCGTTTATTACCAAAGCGGATTAATTTGCCTTGTTTTGCCAGTATTTTTAGGTATTTTAAAGCCATTCTGTCTTTAACTCCGGTTATCCGCTCCACGTCATTATTGGTTACTGCCTGTTTTCCCAGAGCGTAAGACATGATGGCGTCCAAATTTTTTTGCTTTATTTCTTGGCGTTTCTGGTTAGCTAATTTTAACCCGTCCAGCAGTTTAGTTTTAAATAGCTTTTGTAAATCTATTTTTGGTTGCGGTGGGCAGACTATTGGCTGTTTCGCTTGGCTGGGCGCGGGTTGAGGTTCTTGAGGTAGAGGAGCGGGGGAAGGGGGAGAGGAAGATTCAGCGGCTGGTTGATTGGCTGGTTCTTTGACTGGTTCCGATTCGTTTGGCGCTGGTTTAGGCGGTTCCGGCGCAACGGGCTCGTTAATTTTTATTTCAGCCGATGTTGGTTCGGCCGCTTCCGGCTGATTAATTTCGTCTATTTCAGGCAAAGCCGGTTCCGTTTTAATCGGCTCGGGCGAGGGCTGTTCCGGAGCGGCTGGCTTTGATTCATCCGATCCGGGTTCGGCTTGCATTAGTTCAGGTTTATTTTCCGTTTCAGTATCTTTAGTTTTTGTTATTTCGTCTGCCATATTTATATTATAGCACAGTTTTTTTTGACAATGACGCGAATTTTATTAGTTTGCTTTACCGGAATAGACAGGTTATAATTAAATTATGAAAAAGATAATTTTAGCGGTTTTAATAATTTTATTTTTTCCGGTCTGCGCCAAAGCTGGCAGTCTTGGCGATAAATTATCCGGTTTGATATTGCTTGACGTGAAAAGAGAAGGACAGGCCTGGTATGTTTATCCGGAAGATAATAAACGGTATTATTTGGGCCGGCCGACTGACGCTTTCGGTATTATGCGCGAATTGGGACTCGGTATAACCGAGGTTGATTTTCAAAAAATTGCTCAGGCCAATATGCCGGTAGCCGGTGATTTGGAATTAGCCAAAAGATTGTCAGGAAAAATAATTTTGCAAATTGAGAAAAACGGCGAGGCCTGGTATATTTATCCCAAAGATTTAAAAAAATATTATCTGGGCCGGCCGGCTGACGCTTTTGCCGTTATGCGCGAGTTGGGTCTAGGCATTACCCGCGAGGATTTAGCCAAGGTGCATAAACCCGGCTATGACGAATCAGTAAACCAATACAGCCAATATCAGCACAAGACAATAACGACTGCCAGCGGGAATTTTGCCGTGGACATAGTGGAAATTAATTTAGCTAATCCGAATTTAAAAATTATTACCGATACGATTAAACCCTGGCCGGATAAAGCTTCAAGTTTGGGCGCGTTCGGGGCCCAGAGTTTAGGCAAATTTGTTTTGGAAAATAACGGTTTGGCTGGCATTAACGGCACTTATTTTTGCTCTTCAGCCGGCTGCGGGCCGGCTAATTATTATTTTTATCCGGTTTATGATACCAGCGAGGAGGTTTTAGTAAATGAAAGCGAATTAAAATATTGGACTACCGGGCCGATTATGGCCTGGGACGAAAATAATAAATTTTATTATTTTAAGGATAGCCGCGAGTTTGTTGGTGTGGAGAATTTTGAAAATACTTACGGACTTAAATTGCAAGCTGCCATTGGTAATAAGCCCAGACTGATTGAAAAAAGAATGAATTTATTAATTGAGTGGGATATAGACGAGAAGCAGAAGAATGCCAAGGCCTGGCGTAATGCGATTGCTTATAAAGACAGCCCTCTAAAAAACGGTTTGGGTACAATTTATCTGGTGGTGGCCCAAAACGCGACCGTGCCTGATTTAGCCGATATTATGAAAGTTATGGAAGTGGATTACGCCTTGAATTTAGACGGCGGTTTGTCTTCGGCTTTATTTTATAATGATGAGTATATGCTCGGGCCGGGTCGGAACGTGCCGAACGCGATTGTGTTTGGAGAATAACTATTAACAATTAACCCTTTATGGTCATAGATGAATTTAAAGAAAAATTAAAAGAAAAAAAAGAAATTTATTTAAGAATAAAGGCGGCGCCGGGCGCACAAAAAAGTGAAATTAAAGAAATTATGGCTGATAATACTATTAAGATTGATGTAGCGGCTTTACCGGTTAAAGGCCGGGCTAACCAGGAATTAATAAAATTTTTAGCCAAAGAATTTGAAGTTAATAAAAATAATGTTAAGATAATAAACGGGGCGCAAAGCAAGCTAAAATTAATTAAAATTTATTTCATTTTATTGCTTTTGTGGCTGGCCTCTGGTTGCTTTTAGTCGTAAGATTAATCGCGCGTTAAATTTATATGAGTGAAAAAATAAACAATAATATTTTAAAAATTCCGGTTCATGTCAGCATTATTATGGACGGCAACAGAAGATGGGCCAAAGAAAGGAATTTGCCGACTTTTGAGGGCCATTCCGTTGGCTATGAAAAAATGCGCCAGACGCCGGAGTGGTTTTTTTCGCGGGGGGTTAAGATATTGTCAGTATTTGCTTTTTCCACTCAAAATTGGAACCGTCAGCGTGAGGAAGTTAATTATTTAATGAAACTCCTTAAAAAAGCCATTGAAAATGAAATAAAAGCGATTCAGGAAAAAGAATACAAGATATTAATATCGGGAAAGATTGATGAATTGCCGGGTAATTTACCGGAAATTTGTTATGAGCTTATAAATAAAACAAAATTTAAAAATAACGGGATTTTAAATATTTGCCTTAATTATGGCGGTCGGGCTGAAATTATTAACGCGATTTGCAAAATAGTTAAAAATAATGTTAAGCTTGAACAAGTTCATGAGGGAATGATAAGAAAATATTTGTATAATGGGGAACTGGGGGACCCTGATATTATAGTTAGAACTTCCGGCGAGCAACGTTTATCCGGTTTTTTGCTTTGGCAGTCGGCTTACAGCGAATTGATGTTTATAAAAAAATATTGGCCTGATTTTGAAGAATCGGACGTGGATTTAATTTTAGCCGAGTATGCGAGCAGAAAGAGAAGGTTTGGCGGAGACGAGTAATTGTTAATTTAAGATTTAAGACTGTAGCTTAAATAAAATTTATATATTAAATTCGCATGTGCCGTCCCGCCCCTCGCGAGGGGCGGGACAGTTGCGGCTTTTCCCGAAGGGAAAATAACTAATAAATTATTGACCTTTGACAAAAAGGGAGGGAAAAATGGAAAAATTGCTAGATAAATATTGGTCCTTGTTTTTGATAATTTTGGGAATAAATTTTATTTTACAGTTATATTGTTTTTTAGAGGTTTATTCCCGCAACAGTCCTTGCATTTTATTTCATCGGCTTATGATCGCGGTTTGTTTTTTTTGTACTGCCTTGTCTTTTGGCGGTTTGCTGATTATTAGACGAAGCCAAGATGAAAAAAATTATATTTCCAGAAAAATCAGGCAATTTTTTAAAGAAGATATCGGCGCGTTCGTTTTTTTATATATATGTATTATATTTCTGATTTACGGTTTGTTTTATAGTTTTATGAATTTTGGTTTTGTTTTTTTTGGAAATTATTTGCAGGTAATGGAGGTAATTTTATTTGTTAATGTAGCTGTTGTTATTATAAGCGCGTTTACTTTTATATGGTTATTTCTATTTTTTTGCAAATGGATTTTTTGCAGGATACTTAAAATACACAGTTAAGAAAGCCAAAGCATACGAAATAAACATCGCCGCTTGACCCCCAAGGGTTTTTAGCGGTTTTTTATTTGAATTTTATATTACAGTCTGCTAACATTGAATTATGGACAGTATTAAACGAAAAACTCCGTTAGCGGACCGGATGCGGCCGGAAAAATTGGAGGATTTTTTAGGACAGGATGAAATAGTGGGGGATAAAAAATTGCTTAGGCAGGCGATAGAATCAGATAGGCTGCCATCAATGATTTTTTGGGGTCCGCCCGGAAGCGGAAAAACCACCTTGGCCTATATAATAGCCAAGCAGACCAAATCGGAATTTTTGCAATTTAGCGCCGTAACCAGCGGAATCAAGGCCCTAAAAGAAGTAATAAAAAAGGCTCGTGAAAATGAAATTGAGGATAAAAAAACAATTCTTTTTATTGACGAAATTCATCGCTGGAATAAAGCTCAGCAGGATGCCTTACTGCCACAAGTGGAAAAGGGAGTAATAACCTTAATTGGCGCTACTACGGAGAATCCAAGTTTTGAGGTGCGCGGAGCTCTACTGTCGCGTTGCCGGGTGTTTGTTTTGAAACAACTTACTAAAATACATATCACGGACATTATTCTACGGGCCTTAAAAGACGAAAATAAGGGGCTGGGTAAGATAAATATTAAGATAGATAAAAAGGTAATGGAGGGGCTGGCGCAGATGAGTAATGGTGATGCCCGGGCTGCTTTAAATGTTTTAGAATATGCTGCTTCAATTAAAAAAAATATAGACATGGAAGTAATAAAGGAAGCTTTTCAGAAATCGTATTTGCTTTACGATAAAGACGGAGAAGAGCATTATAATATAATTTCCGCCTTGCATAAATCAATGCGGGGCTCGGACGCGGACGCGGCTCTTTATTGGTTGGCCCGGATGCTTGAAGCCGGGGAGGAGCCTTTGTATATCGCCCGTCGGTTGGTGCGGTTTGCCTCTGAAGATATCGGCTTGGCTAACTCACGCGCCCTGGAGCAGTCAGTGGCCGCTTATCAGGCCTGCCATTTTATGGGAATGCCTGAATGCAATGTAATTTTGGCCCAGGCGGTTGTTTATATGGCTAGGTGCAAAAAATCCAATGATTTATACACTGCCTATAATAAAGCGGCTGGAGACGTAAAAGAATACGGGAATTTAGGAGTACCGATGCACATTAGAAATGCGCCGACAAAATTAATGAAAAATTTGGGTTATGGCCAAGATTATAAATATAGTCCGGATTATGATTATAAGGAAAAGCAAGTGTATTTGCCAGATGAGTTAAAAAATAGAAAATATTTGTAATCATTTTGAATTACGAAATTATTTTTAATATTCAATATCCAATATTCATTCAATATCTAATAAATTAACATTCAATTGAATATTAAAATATTGAGTGTTGGATGGGTATTGTATATTGATTATTTGGCATTGTTTAATTATTATTTGCCATAGTTTCGTAATTCAAATAAATTTATATGGATATTTCAATCATTATTGTTTCCTGGAATGTAAAAGATAAATTGCGGGAAAATCTAAAAGCAATTTTTAACAGTAAAATTAATTTTAAATTTGAAGTTTTTGTGGTTGACAATAGCTCGCAGGACGGGAGTACTGAAATGGTAAAAAATGAATTTCCCAAAGTAAAATTAATTGCTAACAGTAAAAATTTGGGTTTTGCCGGCGCCAATAACCAGGCGATAAAAATGGCTCAAGGAGAATTTGTACTGCTTTTAAATCCTGATATGAAAGTATTTCCCGATACGCTGCCAAGCATGCTTTCATGGATGAAAAAAAACCAGCAGGCCGGCGTGGCCGGCTGTTGTTTATTTGATAGGTTTAACGATATAGTTAAGCATGTCCGCAGATTTCCGACTATATTAAATCAAGCGGCCATTGTTTTGAAATTGCCGCATTTATTCCCCGGTATATTAAATTATTACTTATTTACAGATTTTGATTATAGCCGAGCGGCTAAAGTTGATTCTGTTCGGGGCAGTTTTTTTATGTTCAGGCGTAAAATTATTGAAAAAGTCGGGTTATTGGACGAGAGATATTTTTTATGGTTTGAAGAAGTTGATTTTTGCCGGCGGGTAAAAAAAGCCGGTTTGGAAGTTTGGTATACGCCAACGGCTAAATGTATTGATTATGTCGGGCAAAGTTTTAAGCAAATTCCACTTGGCAAAACGCAGAAATATTTCCGGAATTCAATGCTTCTTTATTTTAAAAAGTGGCGTCCTTATTGGCAGTATTTAGTATTAAAAATAATTTGGCCTTTAGGGATAATAATAGCTAAAATCGGAGGAAGAATTAATATAAAAAGCCAGGCAGAGACTTAATGGTTAATATTTATTGCCGGTTAGCTTTTTTTAAATATTATATTTATAAATGTGGATGTAAATAAAACAATCCAATCAAAAAAGGAGGTTTGGGTATGGGCATGGATATTCGTTGTTTAATATTCGTCCTGACAATACTTTCCGGGATTATCCTTCTTATTATTTTCAGGAAAGTCATTTTTGGAAAACGAAAAAAACAATAGATATTTTAAACCGCGACCCTTAATAAAATATTTAGGGGTCGTTTTTTATTCGTCGCGGCTCTATATATTTGTCAATTAATAGTTATTTATGTTAAAATAAGAATAATATGAATAAATTAACGATTTATACTTTTATTTAAATTTATTATTTTAAAGCTATTTAAAATTCTGTCTATTACTCTAATTTATTACTACAAATTACGACTTTAATACAAATCTACAAATATTGGTATAAACGTTTAAATTGGCATTTGTATATTTGTAAAATATTCGTAATTCGCAGGGAATTATTTTGATTTTTAGGCAACTGTTTAAATAGAAATAAATCTTTAATTTTATTCAAATGCGTCAGTACTAAATATATTATATTTATATGGACGAAGAAAAAGAAGTGCAAAATATTGGCAACAATCAAAATGAAAAGAATATTAATATAAAAGATTATGAGGATCCGGAAGGTTTGACGGTGCAAAAAATGAATATTGGATTGTGGTTTTCCAAACATCGCCGGCATATAAAAAATGTATTAATAGTGCTATTTGCCGCCTTGGGCGTAATTTCATGTATTTATTCAACATATCATTTTGCTTATTATATTTCCAGGGGCATGGATGAAGATGAGCTGTTAGCCAGAGAATTGGTTAAGACAAGCATTGTCGGGCATGACTATATTTTAGCAATTTCAGCCAAGGATTTAATTTATACGTCGCCCACTTTATTAAAAACAGGTGATAATAAGTATGATATATTCAGTAAAATTTCAAATCCTAATCCAAGGTATTTGTGCGGTTTTGAATATTGTTTTGTTTTGGGGGGCGAGGGTAATGAAATAGAATGTTCGGAAAATTTTATTTTTCCGAATGAAACAAAATATTTATTGTCATTAGCGCAAACCTTTAAACAGAATCCCAATAATTTGCAGCTGGTCATCAAGAGTATGTCCTGGCAGAGGATTAATTTGCACAAATATCCTGACTGGCAGGATTTCTATAGCGAGCACCTGAATATTGCAATTGATAATATTAAATTTCAACCGTCGGAATTAAGCGGTTTGTCCGAAAAAATTGATTTAAATATTTTAGAATTTACGGTATCCAATAATACGCCTTATAATTATTGGGATGTTTCTTTTAATATTTTTCTGTATAACGGCAACCGGATGGCGGGCATTAACAAATATATTTTGCAAGAGTTTATGTCAAAAGAGACGCGCGATATCCAGATAAATTGGCCCGGTCAGCTGGGCAGAATAAGCAGCATTGAAATTACCCCGGAAGTTGATATAATGAATGAGGATATTTATATTAAGTACGAGGGCGGTATTGGAGAGGAAAAATAATTCTTAAAATTATACCAGCCTTTTTAAAAACAGTTTTAAAATTTGCCGTATCTAAAAAATATTCGCAGATTTTTAATTTTAGATGTTTAGCAAAATAATAATATATTTAAAAAATATTGACTGGATTTTATTTTTTTCCGTACTGCTTCTTATTAGTTTTGGTTTAATCGAGATATATAGCGTAGCCTTGGGCAAGGAGACAATAGATTTATTGAATTTTAAGAAGCAGTTTTTTTTTATTATTATTGGGATTATATTGTTATTTTTATTTTCTTTTTTGGATTTTCACAATATAAGAAGTTTTAGTAATTATTTATATATAATCGGGCTAGCGGCACTATTGGCCGTTTTAGTGGTCGGAGTTACAATCAGGGGCACAAAAGGATGGTTTTATTTGGGGAATTTTGGGTTTCAGCCGGCTGAGTTTGCCAAGATAATACTTTTAATATTTTTAGCGCGTTTTTTTTCGTCTTATTCAATGAAAATAAGACCCTTGAAGCAGGCCTTGCTGTCAGGGCTGGGTAGCATAATTTTTGTATTTTTAATCCTGGCTCAACCTGATTTCGGGACAGCTTCAATGCTGTTGTTGGTGTGGCTGATGATGTTGGCGATTGCCGGTTTTAATAAAAAATATTTTTTAGTAATTGGTTTGATATTGTTAATTTCTTTTACCGCTTCATGGCTATTCCTTTTTCAGGATTATCAAAAACAACGGATAATGATTTTTTTAAATCCTTCCTTTGATTCATTAAATCAGGGCTATAATATTTCCCAGGCGATTGTTGCGGTTGGCGCCGGGGGAATTACGGGCCGGGGAATAGGATTTGGTTCGCAATCGCAATTAAAATTTTTGCCAGAAGCGCAAAATGATTTTATTTTCGCGGTAATTGCCGAGGAATTGGGTTTTCTTGGCGTTTGTCTGATAATTTTTTTCTTTGCTGTGTTCTTTTATCGTTGTATTGTGAATATAAAAAAAATGAAGAATGATTTTGCCATATTTTTTACTTTAGGCGCTATGGGCTTGATTTTTATTGAAATGTTTATTAATATTAGCATGAATATAGGATTGTTACCGGTAATAGGGATTTCTTTGCCTTTTGTCAGTTATGGAGGCAGCGCAATATTATCAAGCTTAATATTGGTAGGCATAATTGAAAGCATTATTATTAGGTCTAAAATTAATTATTAAAATATAACTTGACGTATTTTTGATTGTTAGCTTATTTTAAAGAAAAATAATTTATCTTGTTAATAGACTGTAATTACCCGCTAATCTACAAATTAGCTACAAATATCACGAATAAAATTTGTAAATTTGTATTTGATTTGTAGATTTGTAGGAAATAGAAGTTTTATTGTCAGATAAAGTTTAAATATTAGCTTAAATTTATTAAAAGTACGTAGGTACTGTTATTAAATAAAATTATATGAATAAAGCATTAATTTTGAAAGTGCAGACCAGAAATAAGGAGGGTAAAAAACAAAATAGAAAACCGGACAATGGCTATATTCCGGCGGTGATTTATGGCCAAGATACCGAAAGCCAAAGTTTATTAATTAATGAAAATGATTTTAATCATGTTTATAATGCCGCTGGCGAATCAAATTTGATTAATTTAGAGATTGATAACCAACCAGCCGTAAAAGTTTTAGTTAAAGATATACAAAGGAATCCGTTAAAAGATAATTTTATCCATGTTGATTTTTATAAGGTTAATATGAATAAAAAAATTACCGCCGAAATTCCTTTGACTTTTATAGGAGAATCAAGAGCAGTAAAGGAGTTGGGCGGCATGTTGGTGCGAAATATGGATTCGGTTGAAATTGAGTGCCTGCCCAATGATTTAGTTAATGACATTAAGGTAGATTTATCCGTTCTGAATTCATTAAATGATATTATTCATGTAAGTGATTTAAAATTGTCCGATGAATTAAAAGTAATCAGCGAAGCTGATAATGTCATTGTTAACGTAGTTGAACCAGCCGGAGAAGAGCAGGCGGAAGAGAAGCCGATAGAAGAAGAGCAGGCGGGAGAGAAGTCGGCCGAATCTGGCAGTAAAGGAGAAGAAATAAAAGGGAAAGAAACCGCTCAAAGTGAAGATGGTAAAAATTTATCAGCCGGTGATAAAAAAGATTAATTTAATAAATTTAAGCAAACGCTTAAGCCGTTATAAAAAAGGAGGATGGAAGAAAAAGAACTCACTGACAATAAATCAAAAGAATTAAAGCAAATATACAAAAAGGAAAAGTTATGGAGGAAAATATGTTTTTTCTCTATAATATTTTTTGTTGTTTTATTATTATTTTCAGTCAAATATTATTTTTATCCGAAGATAGAAAAAATTATTACAAATCGCCCCGTTAATATGGAGTTAGGCGCGGAAGCTGAATGCAAAGATTGCGTTCGAAGGTATATAGACGGCGTTTTTGTAAAAAAAGGAGAGGAAAATTTTTATCCTATGGCCGTAATTATTGATAATCATATTGATGCCAGGCCTCCGGCTGGTTTGTCCGGGGCTAGTTTGGTTTATGAAGCGGAAGCGGAAGGAAGTATAACAAGATATTTGGCAGTTTTTGCCAGTGGAGAAAACATTGAAAGAATCGGTCCGGTGAGAAGCGCCAGGCCATATTTTATTGATTTTGCCAAAGAATTATCCGCTTTGTTTGTCCATTGCGGGGGCAGTCCGGAAGCGCTGGTTAAAATAAGCAAGGATAATATTTTCGGGCTTAATGAATTTTATAACGGCTCTTATTTTTGGCGGGACAAAAGCCGGCCGGCGCCGCACAATGTTTTTACCTCAATGGAATTATTAAATAAATATATTAAAGATAAAAATTATGATTCAGGCAAATTTTTTAGCTGGAAATTCAAAGATGAAAAATTGCCGGGCAACAATGAATTAAATAGAGAAATAACGATTAATTTTAAATACCCGGATTTTACTGTAAGATGGAATTATGATATAATAAATAATGAATATTTAAGATATTTAAACGGAGTTATTCATAAAGATGAGGAAGGCAGAGAAATCAAAGCAAAAAATATCATTATACAGAAAGTAAAGACAGAGGTAATTGACGAAGAATTAAGATTGAAAATGGAAACAGCCGGGCAGGGTGATGCGATTGTCTGCTTGGACGGGGTTTGTCGTTCAGCGCAATGGAGAAAAAATAATTTTTCCAGCCGCACAAGATATTATTATGAAGATAATGATGAAATTATATTTAATGCCGGTAAAATTTGGATAGAAATAGTCAGGCCTGAGCTGGAAATAGAATATTAGCAATATGGATATAATAGACTTTAAATTTTTGTAAAGGAATTTGGCGTTTAACATTGTAAATTATAATGGCCAAGATTAAATTTTAAATTCAAAGCGCCAAATAACAAATAAATCATAAATTTAAAATTATAAATTCAAAACAGTATAAAATATTTTTGATTTTGAACATTTGGATTTTGAATTTATTTTGGATTTGAGATTTTGAATTTGGGGTTTATTATTAAAGTTATTTTTTATTTTAATGCGCATTTATCTGTTCGTCCTGCTCGCGCAAGTCGGGACAGGTGGGTGCCTAAATTAATTTTTTAAAAATATGTGTTTCAAAAAATTCAATTTAAAAAAATATAATGAAATTAAAAACAAAAGAAGAGCCTTTACTTTAATTGAACTTTTAGTGGTTATATCTATTATAGGTTTTTTGACCGCCATAGCCGTTTATTATTTAAATGTTACAAAAATGCAGGGGAGAGACGCTAACAGAGTGGCCAATGTTTCAACCTTAAATAAAGCCTTGGCAATATATATTAATGAATATGGAGATTATCCTTCTTCGGATGGCGAATGTTTATCAAGCGATAGCGGCGCTGGCGCGGAATTAATTAGCGCGGAGGCAATAGCGTTTATACCGGTTGACCCGGTAGCGCCATTGTCCAGCCCAACGTCTGTCGGTTGTACTGTTAATGGCAATGGCCAGGTAATAAGTTGTACCCAGTCCGGAACTATTTCTTGTTATTGCTACTGGTATGAATCGGACAGCGATACATATTATTTGAATTATTATCTGGAGCTTGGTTCAAAATCGGGCGATGCCGGAATTCATACAACCTCTCCGGCCGGAGAGTATTAAAAATTAATATTTTTTAACATGCCAAAAGAAGAATTGGGGTCTAGAAAATTAAACCAAATATTTTTCTTAGTTATTATAATCTGCCTGACGGCAGTTTTTATTTCAAGTTTTGAAACCATTTTTGCCAAAGCCAGGGACGTTAAAAGAAGAGCCGATATAAAAACATTAGTAAAAGCGCTTGATTTATATTATGATAAATATGGATTTTATCCTGAATCAACTGATGATTGGCGCGGCTGGGATTTAACCTGTGATTATAAAAATTTTGGCAGCGGTTTTCTGGAAGTTTTAGAAAAAGAAGGTTTTATAAACAAAGAAATAAGCGATCCGATTAACGACTCAACCCATTATTATAGGTACCAGAAGTATCCGGCCGGGAGTTTTGGCTGCGCCAAGCCGTTTTATATTTTACAAGTTATAAATTTTGAGCTTTTAATGGATAAGAACGGACAGGGAATATGCGAAGAAATGGATTGGCTGGAAACTGCTCCAAATGGTTTTACAATTCAGGTTTTTGATTAATTTTTATCTAACTTAATAATAACTATACGATTAAGGCCTCTTAGGCCTTTTTTTAGTTATTTTTCACTAGCGTGAAAAAGTCCCACTATCCCGCTGAAGCGGGAGGACCGCACACCCGCCCGACCGTCCTGAGACGTCGGGAGCGGGCGCGGTGCGAATAATTTTAGTATCTTTTAGTAAAATTTATTTTTGTTTTACTATTACTAATCTATTGCGGTCAGCCAGGTCTTTTTTTGTTTGGATTTTTGCCAAGGGCAGATATTTTTTTATAATTAATTTAATTTTTTTGGTTTGTTTTGGATTGATTTCAAAAAATAATAAAAAGGGAGCAGGGGAGATAGAATGTAATTTTTTAATTTGCTTTATCAGTTGACGATAATATTTTAAGCCGTCGGCGCCGGCCGAGAGAGCTAGTCTTGGCTCGTATTTAATTGTTGGGGAATTTTTTATTTGGCCGGGAGTTAAATAAGGGAGGTTGGCGGTAATTATTACGCGATTCTTAGGATTTTTAAGATAATTAGGTTTTATAATAGGAGTTAATAAATTTCCGTGAAGAAAGGTTATTTTTTTATCTATTTTATGTAGTCTGGCGTTTTGGCGGGCAACTGTGAGAGCCGGTCTTGATATATCAGTTGCCAGATATCGGATATTAGATATTACCTGCTCGTCCTGCTCGCACAGTCGAGACAGGCGAGTATATTGGTTAAGTAATTTTGTTAAGGTAATAATTATACAACCCGAACCCGTGCCAATATCAATAATCGTTGTTTGCCTGCCCGCCGAAGAGGCGGGTTCTTTGTTCCTTGTCGCATGCTGCATGTTGTCTGTTGCATGTTTTAATGTTTCCTCAACCATCAATTCCGTTTCCGGGCGGGGAATTAGGACATTTTTGTTAACACAAAAATTAAGGCCATAGAATTGTTTCTGGCCAATAAGATAGGCAATCGGTATTCCCTTTTGGCGCTTAGATATTAGATATTGGATATTGGATATTTGGTTTTTAGTAAGCGGTTTCTCAGGATAAGTTAATACAAATTCCCGTGGCTTTTTTAAAATAAAAGCTAGTAAAATTTCTGCTTCTAAGTGTGAATTTTTAATGTTGTTTATTTTTAAATTTTTTGCAGCTGTTTCCAGCGCTTGCCTGATTTGCATAAGTGCGATATTAAATTATTAGTTAGAATATAATAAGGGAGGAGAATAAAATGACCTTTACAATATTAAGTGAATTAGGCAGTAGTTGGTCTGATATAAAAATTTTTGATGTTGATTTTATGGTTAAAAAAGAGAATTATTTTAGAGAGATAAGGGAATGGCTGAATAAACAAGAGTTAACAATTTGCGAAATTGAATGTTGTGATTTAATAATTAGCGATGTAGGAAGATTTGAAATTATTATAAAAAAAATTAATCCGCCCGGTCCGCCTCTGGCCGCGATATATATTTTTAATTACCAAAAAAATTTTTACAAAAATTATTCGGAATATGATTACAGGGGAATTATTATCATGTTTACGGAGGAAATAATTTATAAACTTGATTTACCTTATGGCGGGACAAGATAGCCGGCAGTTTACTGTCCGGTTTTTTATTTTTAAATTTTATTTATTATTACTACTATGCTAAAATAATTATAGCTTTGATTCTTATTGAAAACAAAATAATATATATTCGCACCTTGCAAAATTTAAAGGAGGTATATCATGACAAAAAAAGTGTTTCTTATCGGTGAAATGTGTTTATTTTTATTACTTAGTTTTGTCTGCTATGCTTGGGCCATAGATTTTAAATACGATAAGCTTTTTGAACTGGAAGAAATTTTAGAGGGCAACGCCAAAAATGAGGCTAATAAGTTTATTGGAAGTCTAAATAATCCCGGGAAAATTAAGTTTATTAGTCTTAAATATTGGGTATTGATGGATTGTGAATTTGGCGTCAGGCTGAAAACAACCGTTACTCTTATAATGGCGGAAAATGGCGAAAATAGATATAGCGCCACTTTCCGAATAGCCAAACCAATCGGAGACGGCGTTTGGAGCAGATTCGCTATGTGGATTAAGGGTAATGATACCGAAGATTTTAAAGAAATGGTAAAAGGACTAAAAGTAAAAATTGTTGAAGAATTTTTTTTTGAAAATCAATTTATGACAAGCGGATTTGAAGAGAAGATTGAGGAAATAATTTACCCGGGACAAACCGCTATTAGGGTAATTTTTGATTATCCCAGACATCTAATACTATTTTGGCCTGATAAAAATAAAAGTTTTTTTAAATTCATGGCTTATAAAAAACAAGTTGGACCGTTAACAGGCTTTTTTAATTATTTGATATTTGAGAAGAATAATCCAATGGTCAAAATGCATATAGTTAATGCCTTGAAAAGGGCGACAACTATTGAGGGAGGGGAAACAGAGGTCGAATATCAATTCAGTTCCGAGGAAGCTGATATTTTTCATTGCCAGGATAAAGGTTTTAACACCATCTCATTTGTCGGTCATAATTTTCTTGATATTATATACGGGAAAATAAGGTATAAACTTGTTCAGTGTGATTTTAATGAAACAAAAATTCCTTATTTCATTATGCTGGATGGTATAATAAGTAAAAAAAAGAAGCAGGAAATGCTTAAGAAATTAGGAGAAAGAAAAATTGAATTAGTGGATGGGGATTTTAATGTTGATGAAATACTATCGGCTAAAGATGTAAGGATTTTTTTAGCCGAAGTAATTGTTAAGAAAAGGTGAGGTTTATTATTTTTCTATTTTTTCCTGGAGTTCCTGGATTATATTTTCTAGATTTCCGTCTAGAATATTATCTAAATTACTCCAGGATTTTTTTATGCGATGGTCGGTAATGCGGTCTTGGGGAAAATTATAGGTTCTGATTTTTTCACTCCGGTCGCCGCTGCCGATTTGTTTCTTTCTTTTTTTTGATTCTTCGGATTGTTTTTCGCTTTCTTGTTTTTGCAATAAGCGCGAGCGCAGAATTTGCATGGCTTTTTCTTTGTTTTGATGCTGGTCTTTCTGGTCCTGACATTGAACGCTCAGGCCGGTCGGCGTATGAGTTATACGCACCGCCGAATTAGTAGTATTAACACTTTGTCCGCCGGGACCGGAGGAAGCGTAGGTATCAATGCGCAAATCTTCATTTTTTATTTCCAATTCAATTTTTTCCGCTTCCGGCAAAATCGCGACTGTGGCGGCCGAAGTATGCACTCGGCCCATTTTTTCAGTTTCAGGAATGCGTTGTACCCGGTGCGTGCCGCCTTCGTATTTTAAATATCCGTAAGTATTTTTTCCGGTTACTTCAAAAATAATTTCTTTAAAACCGCCAAGACCGATACGGCTGGAGTTTAAAATATTTATTTTCCACCCCTGTTTTTCCGCAAAACGGGAATACATCCTGAATAAATTAGCCGCGAATAAAGCGGATTCATCTCCGCCGGTACCGGCCCTTATTTCTACAATAGCGTTTTTTTTGTCATTAGGGTCGGCCGGATTTAATTCACTGTTTATTTTGGCTTTAATATTTTTTTCTTTTTCTATTAGTTCTATTAATTCATTTTTGGCAATCTCAACAAACTCTTTATCTGACTCATTTTTTATTATTTCCTGATTTTGTTTGATATTATTTTGTAATTTTTCCAACTCTAAAATCATATCAATAACTTCTTTTAATTCAGAATGTTTTTTTGATATTTCAGCCACTTTTTTAGGATTACCAACAAAGGCGGGGTCCAGTAGTTTTTTTTCTAAATCATTAAATTGTTTTTTTATATTTTCGTACATATAATAAAAAATAAGAAAAATAAGAACAAGAAGAAAAATAAGAAAATTGTAGGGATGCAAAATTTTGCGTTCCGCTTAATGCAGCCGCAGTCCCTGCCGGAGACTGCGGCGGAGCGGAAAATCAAAATATAAACAAAAACAGTTATTCCGTAAAAATATGTTAATTAAATTATAACATACAATAAGAATAACTGCCTGTATTTTTTAGTTATTTTTTATCTTTTTTTTCTTCTGGTTTTATTTTAACTTTAACTTCTTTGGTCGCCCTGACCTTGGCTTTAGCCGCCCGTTTTGCTTTTTTCCCTTTTCTGGTTTTTGAAATTTGTTTTTGGGCGCTTAACTTCGCCTGAAATTTTTCTACCCGGCGGGCAGTATCAACTAATTTTTGTTTGCCGGTATAAAAAGGATGGCAGACCGAACATAGTTCAATTTTAATATCCTTTTCCGTTGAGCCAACAATAAAACTATTACCGCAAGCGCAAGTAATTTTGGCATCTTTATAATATTTCGGATGGATGTCTTCTTTCATATTTTTATATTAGATATAAATTTAAAATAAATAAAAATAGCGCAGGTCAGGCTATAATATAATAGATATTATCATAAATTAATAAATTAAGCAAGTGTCAATTTTTTTGTTTGTCTATATACATTTTATGGTATAATATTATTATTATGACAAAAATAATTAATATCGCTAAAAATACATCATATCTCACGGTCGCCTTAATATTGCAAAAGGTTATTTCCTTTACTTATTTTACTGTTTTGGCCAGAAATTTAGGTCCGGAGGATTTAGGTAAGTATTATCTGGCGATTTCCCTAACGACGATATTTGCCATATTTATTGATATGGGGATGGTTAATGCTTTAACCAGAGAAGTGGCTAAATCCGAAAATCGGGCCAAGGATTTGTTGGGCAATGTTTTAATAATAAAATTACCGTTGGCAATATTGTCTTTGGCTGCCGTGGCGATTTTGGTAAATGTAATGGGCTATCCGTTGATTACTAAGTGGTTGGTTTATTTATCCTGTATTTGTATGGTATTGGATTCGTTTACTCTTACTTTTTTCGGAGTAATTCGCGGTTTTCACAATTTGAAATTTGAAAGTATTGCCTCGGTTATTTTTCAGATAATTGTTATGATTTTGGGCTTGTCGGCTCTGTATGCCGGCCTGGGGCTATTATGGATAATAAGCGCTTTAGTCGCAGCCAGTGTGTTTAATTTTATTTATTCAGGGTTTATTCTTTGGCAGAAATGGAAAATAAAAATTATTCCCATTTATAATAAAGATTTAATTAGATTTATTATTAAATTATCAATACCTTTCGGGCTGTTTGCGATTTTTCAAAGAATATATATTTATATTGATACGGTTTTTCTTTCCATTTATGCCGGTGATAAATATGTCGGTTTATATCAGATTGCCTTTAAAATAATTTTTGCGCTGCAATTTTTGCCAATGGCCTTCACCGCCTCTCTTTATCCGGCCATGAGTACTTATTGGCTAAAAAATAGACAGCAGCTGTCAATTTCTTTTGAAAGGGCTATGAATTATTTAATTATAATATCCCTGCCAATCACTTTTGGCGTGATATTTTTAGCCGACAAAATTATTTTGATTTTTAAATCAGGCTTTGTTGAAGCGATTTTGCCTATGCAGATTATTATTGTCTCACTTTTGTTTATATTTATTAATTTTCCCATCGGCTCTCTTTTAAACGCTTGCGACCGACAAAAAATAAATACTATCAATATGGCCATAGTGACAGCAGCGAGCGTATTATTAAATATTATTTTAATTCCAAGATTTCAGGCCGTTGGCGCCAGTATCACAGTTTTGGTTACCAATTTTTTAATGTTTGTTTTAGGGATATATTGGGTCCCGAAAATTATTAAATACCGCCCTTTGTTAATTATAAAAACGTTTTTAAAATCATTAAGCGCTTGCTTTGTTATGGCTGCCGGCCTATTCTATCTAAAACCTTATATTAATATTTTTATGGTTGTTATTTTGGGAGGCATTATTTATTTTATTATATTATTCTTGCTTAAGGGCTTTAAAAAAGAGGATATCATTAGCGTGTACAATTCATTTATAAAAAAATCAGTTTGATATATGAAAACATTATTATTCACATTGGAATTTCCTCTCCCGGATCAAAGTCCGGGACAAGCTTTTTATGGCGGAGTGGCTAATTATTACGGTAATTTGGTTAAATATTGGCCAAAGAGCGACAATATTTTTGTTTTAAATAATAATGACAATAAATTAATAAAAAGATGGCTTTGGCCGAAATGGTTGCCAACAATTTGGCATCTGTGGCGGGGCGTTAAAAAAGAGAAAATAAATTATATATTAGTCGGTCATATTTTACCCTTGGGGACCGCGACCTGGATTTTATCTAAATTTATTGGATTTAGGTATGGCGTTATTTTGCATGGTATGGATTTTACTTACGCCTCGCGAATAGCCAGAAAAAAATGGATAATCAAGAAAATATTAAAAAAAGCGGATAAAATAATTTGCGTAAATAGCTACTTGGCTGGTTTAGTTCGTGATTTTTTGTCCAGAGAGCAGGCCGGGAAAATTATTATAGTTAATCCGGGAATAGAAGTTAGAAGTAAGAAGTTATCACCGCCATGGCGGGATCCCACAGAGGCGGGAGAAGTAAAAAGCAAAAAAGATTTATTAAAAGAAAAATATAATTTAAAAAATAAAATTGTTTTATTTAGTATTGGGCGGTTAGTAAAGAGAAAGGGATTTGACAAGGTAATTGCGGCTATGCCAAAAGTTTTAAAACAGGTACAAAATTTGGTTTACGCGATTGCCGGTGACGGGCCTGATAAGAATTATTTAGAGAAATTGGCAAAAGATAAAAAAGATATAATTTTTTTGGGAAAAATAACTGATGAAGAAAAATGGGTTTGGCTGAATTTATGTGATATATTTATAATGCCAAGCCGGCAGATAAAAGAAGATTTTGAAGGTTTTGGTATAGTATATTTGGAGGCAAATTTATGTTCTAAGCCGGTTATTGCCGGGGATAGCGGGGGAGTGCGGGATGCGGTAAAAAATGGAATAAACGGTTTGCTGGTTAATTCTGAAAATATAGAAGAAATTACTGAAGCGGTTATTAAATTAGCTAAAGACAAAAATTTAAGAGAAAAATTAGGTAGACAGGGGAAAGAAAGGGTAATTAAAGAGTTTAATTGGGAAAAGCAGACTAAGAAAATAATTTCTAAATTGTAAATTTTATTAGACATTATAATTTATAATTTAGAAATTTTTATAATATGATTTCAATCATTATTCCAATTTATAATCAAGCCGGTAAATTATTAGCTTGCCTGACAAGTATTTTAAAGCAAACCCATAAGGATTTTGAGGTGATTGTGGTTGACAATGGTTCTGATGACGACCCGGGGAAAGTTACAGAAGATTATAAAAATAAATTTAAAATTGAATTTTATAATTCAAAAATTTTAAGAAATGCGCCGGCGGCCAGAAATTTAGGTTTTAGAGAATCAAAAGGCGAGTATTTATTTTTTTGCGATGCCGACGCGGTCCTGATGCCTGAATGTTTGGAGGCCATGCTAAAAGCGCTAAAAGCGCATCTGGAAGTTAGTTATGTTTATTCTTCGTTTTATTGGGGAAGAAAATTATTTAAGTTGGAAAAATTTAGCCAAAAAAAATTAAGGCAGATGCCTTATATTCATACTATGTCCTTAATCAGACGGGAGCATTTTCCTTGCTCCGGCTGGGACGAAAAAATAAATAAATTGCAGGATTGGGATTTATGGTTGACCATGCTGGCGGATGGGCATAGCGGGTATTGGCTGGATAGAGTATTATTTAAAGTTTGTCCCGGCGGCACAATGAGCAACTGGCTGCCGTCCTTTGCTTATAAATTATTTCCCTTTTTACCGAACGTAAAAAAATATAAAAAAGCAATAAATATAATTAAGAGAAAACATTTACCGGAATAATTTTACTGGTGAGTTATTTTTATTAAATTGTTGAAGCAGAAAAAATATAGATATAATATAAATATGATAAATAATGAATAGGTAAAAAGGGATAAATAATATATTATTTTGGTTAAACCGTATTGTTCAAAAAAGTTGTTCACTTTATTTGTAGTCAATTTGTTATTGTTATCGGTTACTTTTAGGTACTCATTATAATTTAAATCATTGTAGAAATTTTTTGACATTGAATGAGTCAGTAAATTTTCGTTTGTAAAATTAATATTTGCCGGGAGATAATAATTTTCATTTACCGGGTAATCTCCGCTGTTAATTCCCATTATTTTTGGTTTAACAATATTTTTTGGAGGAGTCCCGAAAATTTGTACAACCAAAGTCGTATTTTGATTATTAAATTGCCCTTCCATAATCGCTATGCCGATTTCTTCATAAAAGGAATTTAAAATATTTTTTTTGTGTGTTTCCGAATTAAGCCAGGCATCAATTACCCCTTCATTGGTAACAAAATCTATTGCTAAATTTTCGCCTGCATACGAATATTTATAACCGGTATCCTTAATCCATTCGGAAAATTTACGGTCGTTTAAATTATGTTTGAAAGATTGCGCTTTTAAAATATCAAAGCCTTTATTGTAAGCCGCTTGCGTTAACAATTGATTGGCCGTTAATTCATTTAAGCCGCTTTTGATTCTTTCCTGATTGGTTAATTCAATTAATTTTTCGGCGTTGATATCGGAAAAATAAGCTATCTGCGGCAATAAAAAAATCCCTATTAAAATACCCAACAGGGAGCCTGTATATTTATAGAGTTTTATCTTTCTTTTCTTTCTCTGTAAAGAAATTTTTGGACAATTATAGCAGAACGTAAATTGCCCGTTTATTTTTGTTAACATTGTTTATTTTTGTCTTTATTTTTATTCCCCACTTTCGTGAGGACAAGTTTTGTCAAGCCTTTAAGCTTAATTGATATATTTTTATTTTTTATATTATTATTATAGCATAGTTTAAGATAAAAAGCAAGCCAGAAAAAAGAAGTGTCATATTATAATATTAATATTCTTCAGAAATCAAAATAATTTGCAGTTTATAATTTATAGTTTTTAATTTATAAACAATATAAATTAGGATGCACTTTATCTGGCACTGCCAATCAAATATCCAACACTCAACATTCAATATTCATTCAATATTTAATGAATTAATATTCAATTGAATATTGGAATATTGATGGCTGGATGAACATTGGACATTGATTATTGAATATTTTAATGGACAGGCCATAAAATTTATTTTTTTCGTGAAGCAGTTTTGCAATTCAAAATAATTAAATAAGTTGTTGAATACTATGTCTTTAATAGATGATTTAATTAAAACAAATTATTTAAAAACGCCGGAAATAACAAACGCGTTTAAAAAAATAAAACGCCAGGATTTTTTATGGACAGAAGATAAGGAAATAGCGGAAGTTAATTCTCCGATATCAATTGGTTACGGTCAAACTATATCCCAACCTTTGACCGTGGCTTTTATGTTGGAGCTTTTACAGCCTCAAGATAGTGATAAAATATTGGATGTTGGCAGTGGTTCGGGTTGGACTTGCGCGTTGTTAGCTGAAATTGTTGGACCCAAAGGGAAAATTTATGGGTTAGAAATAGTGCCGGAATTAAAAAATTTTGCCGAGGAGAATATTAATAAATATAATTTTATTAAAAAAGGCGTTGTGCAAATATTTTGTACGGATGGATACGGGGGTTTGCCAAAGGCGGCTGGTTTTGATAAAATTATTGTAGCCGCCGCTTCCGAGGAGATTCCGGAAAAATTGTTGGAGCAATTAAAGGTTGGCGGCCGGATGGTTATTCCGATTGGCCGGCAATATGAATCACAGGATATAGTTTTAATTAATAAAATTAGTAAAAATAAATTTAAGAAAAAAATTTACCCGGGGTTTGTGTTTGTGCCTTTGGTAAAAAATAATTAAATTAAGAAATATGAAAAATAAAAAAACAGTGGTAGCGGTTAGCGGTTATTTTAACCCCATTCATGTCGGCCATTTGGAGATGTTTAGGGAGGCGAAAAAATTAGGCGATTGGCTAGTGGTAATTGTCAATAGTGACAAGCAGGTAAAATTAAAAGGCAGCGTTCCTTTTATGAATGAAGACGACAGATTAAAAATAGTGAAAGCCATTAGATGGGTTGATGAGGCTTTTCTGTCTATTGATAAGGACGGGTCGCAATGCGAGTCTTTAAGAAAATTAAAGCCGGATATTTTTGCCAATGGCGGCGACCGAAATAAAAAAAATATTCCGGAAGATGCGGTTTGCGAAGAATTGAATATTTGTATGATTGATAATGTGGGTGGAGGAAAAAT
>CAYMCJ010000001.1:51514-54464 GCA_964388985.1 uncultured Gammaproteobacteria bacterium
AATAACTATGTCTAAATTAATTAAATTATTTATTTTTGTAATATTAATTATTTGTTTTATTATATTTTTGTCGTATTGTCATGGTATTAATTCGGCCGCGGATAAAAACGGCCAGGATATTAATTTTGTCGTGGCCAAAGGCGAGAGTGTGGAAAAAATTGCCGCCAATTTAAGAGAGGCCGATTTAATAAAATCGGAATTTTATTTTAAGATTTATATTTGGCGCAGTGATAATGAAGCTAATATTCAGGCTGGGGAATATATTTTGAACCCGCGCCAGTCAATTAAAGAGATGGTGGAAATTTTAGTGGCCGGTGGAGCGGCTAACCAGGAAAGAACCATAAGAATTATTGAGGGTTGGAATTTATCTGATATCGGCTATTATTTTGAAAATCAGGGAATGTTTCAGGCCGAGGAATTAATGGAATTGGTTGGCTTCCCTAAAATAGATTATCGGGTAAATAAAGAAATGCCTTTTCCTAAAGATTACGCCCAGGAATATAGTTTTTTAAATGACAAGCCGGCATATTACGGCCTGGAAGGATATTTATTTCCCGATACCTATCGAATTTTTAAAGACGCTAATTTGGATGATATAGTTAAAAAAATGCTTGATAATTTTGACAAAAAATTAACCGACCAAATGCGCGCTGATATTGCCGAACAAGGCAAAACAATTTATGATACAATAACTATGGCTTCGGTAATAGAAAAAGAAGTTAGAAGCGAAAAAGATATGAAAATAGTGTCGGGAATTTTTTGGGACAGAATTAAAAACGGCCAGCCCCTGGAGTCTTGTGCCACTTTAGCTTATATTTTAGGCGTTAACAAGCCGCAATATACCGTTGAGGACACTAAAATTGATTCTCCTTATAATACTTATTTGATTTTAGGCTTGCCGCCCGGTCCGATTTGCAATCCGGGCTTAAACGCCATCAAAGCCGCGATTTATCCGGAATACACCAAATATAACTTTTTTCTTAACCGGCCGGACAGCGGCGAAACAATTTTTTCAGCTAGCTACGAAGACCATTTAAGAAATAAAGCCAAGTATTTGAAATAGACAGAGATATTAAAATAAGCTGTTGCAGCCCCTTTCAGAAAACTGCGATGGGGCAAAATTTATTAAATAAAAATATATGAAATTTTGGGCTCCGCCAAGAGTCTCTCCGCAGAGGACTCTGACGCCGTGCTTGATGCTATTTTAGTTTCTAGAGGAGATTGTCGGGATAAGCAGAATATCACGGCCGTTTTTTAAAAGCGGCTTTTTAGTTGGTGTTATTTAAACTGTGCAAAATTCCTTAGTGTCATTGCGAGCGACCCCGCCCCTCGCGAGGGGCGGGGGAGCGTGGCAATCCCGTAGATAATAGTTTACGGTTTTAAAACCTTTATCTCTTAATCTCGGGATTATTACGTCAGCCCGCCTCAACGGCGGGCTTCCTCATAATGACAGCGGGGGCGGGCGGGATTGCTTAGTCAGCCCATCCTGACGGCGGGCTTCCCCATGATGACAATTTGGCGGTTGACAAGTTTTATTAATATGTTAGTATGTATATAACCGACTATTTAGGTAGGTTATTATGAAATTTTCAACCAGGACAACTTACGGCCTAAGAGCTATGATTAAATTAGCGCAGAGCTGGAAAAAAGACAGCCTGTCTTTGCCGACCATTGCTAAAGAAGAGGGGATTTCTTTGCCGTATCTGGAAAGATTGTTTGCTAAATTAAAAAAGGATAATTTAGTGGTAGCGGAAAAAGGTTCGGCTGGCGGCTATAAACTTTCATGCTCTCCAAACAAAATAACAGTTTTTGATATTATAAAAACGCTTGAGGGCGATATGACTACTTTCCATTGTTTGGGAGAGGACGGAAAAATTTATTGTGATATAAAATGTAATTGCAAAGCCTTGATTGTGTTAAATAAAGTGCAGAAAGCAATAAATAAAACTTTAAAGGATATTAAATTAAGCGATTTAATATAATTCAAATCTGCAAATAGTATGCGAATACTGCAAATATTATTTATTCAAATTATTTTATTATTTAATATAAATTTTGCTAATGCCAATGGGTTGGCGGATAGCGATAATGACGGCGTGCCGGACAAAGATGAAATAGAAATTTATAAAACAAATCCGTCTTCAGCCGATACTGACGGCGATGGCTATGACGACTGGCTGGAATTAAATAGCGGCTATTCTCCGCATAATAAGCAAAAAGTTAGATTGGAAGACAATGATTATGATAATGACGGCTTAACCGACCGGATGGAATTAAATTTTCAGACTGATTTAACTAGGACGGATACCGATAATGACGGTTTTTCTGATGGCGCCGAAGTTAACGGCGGCTATGACCCCTTAAACGGCAATGGCGCTAAATTAGCTAAAAGAATTGAAATTAATACCGGCCGGCAGGAATTAAGTTATTTTTTGGGGGGAGTGAGGATGGATAAATTTATTATTTCCAGCGGGATTTATAACTCCACCCCTAGGGGCCATTTTAAAATTGACGGCAAAGCCTTGCGCGCCTGGTCGCATTGGGGATTATGGATGCCTTACTGGATGAGTCTGCAGCATGGCTATTTCGGGATTCATGAACTGCCGGAATGGCCCGGGGGCATAAAAGAGGGTGAAGACCATTTAGGCACCCCGGTCTCACACGGTTGTATTCGTTTGGGAGTCGGACCGGCTGAGTTTTTATACAATTGGGCGGAGATTGGCACGCCGGTGTTTATTTATTAGTTATAAAGTTTATAAAGTAAAAAAGTTAGAAAGTTTTTACTTTTAATTTTATAACTTTCTACTTTTAAACTAAAAGATATGACATATAGCAAAAAAGTATTACAACATTTTAAAAATCCTCATAATCAGGGTATTATTAAGGAGGCTGACGCGATTGGCAAGGTCGGCAATCCGGTTTGTGGTGATGTTATGAAAATATATTTAAA
>CAYMCJ010000001.1:54564-56507 GCA_964388985.1 uncultured Gammaproteobacteria bacterium
TTGTTAAAGAGTTGGGCGGTTTGCCGCCAATTAAAGTCCATTGTTCAATGTTGGGAATTGATGCTTTGCGGGAAGCGATAAACAATTACAAATTAAAATTATGAATAATAAAAAAGTAGATTTGGTAGTTACGGGATTTATATTTTTAGATAATAAAGTCCTGTTGGCGCATCATAAAAAATTAGATATTTGGCTTCCGCTTGGCGGACACATTGAGAAAGATGAAACGCCTGACCAAGCTTTAAAAAGGGAGATAAAAGAAGAGGCAAATCTTAAAATTGAAATTTTAAATCAGAGCGAGCTTCCCCTGACCGGCAATGTGAAAGAAAATTTAGCCATTCCTTTTTATGTTAATGTCCATTCGGTTGGCGACCACCTGCATTGCAGTTTATTTTATGTTTGTCGGGCTTTTAATGCTAAAAAATTAAAAATTAATAAAGAGCTAAAAGATTATAAGTGGTTTTCAAAACAAGATTTAAATAAAAAAATAGTGCCGATTGATGTAAAAAATCAGGCCCTAAAAGCATTTAAAATATGGAATCTAAAATCAAAAAAGCAATAGAAAAAATTCGTCCCAGCCTGCAGGCTGACGGCGGAGATGTTGAATTTTTGAGCTGGAATAAAAAAACCGGCAAAGTTGAAGTAAGTTTGACCGGTATGTGCGCCCATTGCCCCATGGCGGAGATGACTTTAAGGCAGGGGATTGAAGCTGAAATTAAAAAGGCCGTACCGGAAGTTAAAAGAGTGGTTAATATACCGAAGATATAAATTCGTACAACGTGGAATGCGTAACGCATAACGTGGAACGCGTAATATGGAATAGGGAGTAATAATTAAATATCAGGAAAGTAAATAATTGTAATTTGTGGTAATTGGGTAAATGTTTCATATTTATAGGTAGTAATTACTTAATTACAATAAATTACTATAATTTACAATTTTTTTATGAATATATATTTTGACCATAGCGCCACCACGCCGGTTGATAAAAAGGTGTTGGCGGCCATGCTGCCTTATTTTAATAAAAAATTCGGTAATCCTTCTTCAATCCATGGTTTCGGGCAGGAAGCTATTGCCGGAGTTGACCAGGCGCGCGGACAGCTGGCCAAATTTTTAAATTGCGATTCCGAAGAAATAATTTTTACTTCCGGCGCGACCGAATCCGATAATCTGGCTTTGTTTGGCGTTATCAGGGCTTTGCAAAAGAGGGGAGTTAAAAATCCCCATATTATTACTTCCGCTATTGAACATGACGCTATTTTGGAGCCGTGCGCGAAATTGGAAAAGCAAGGCGTGAAAATAACTTATTTGCCGGTTAAATCCAACGGCCTGGTTGATGTTTCCCAATTTAAGAAAGCCGTCAAAGACAATACTGTTCTGGTTTCAGTAATGTATGTTAATAGCGAAGTTGGCAGTATTCAGCCGATTCGCGAGATAGGAAAAATTATTAAAAAAATCAATAAAAAAAATTTAAACGAATGGAAAAAAATGAGAACTAAAAATCGGGGAGCTAAGCCTCGGCCGATTTATTTTCATACCGATGCCACGCAAGCGGTTAATTTCCTAAATTGCGATACAAAATATTTGCAGGTTGATTTATTAAGCTTGTCCGGGCACAAAATTTACGGCCCCAAAGGCGAGGGGGCTTTATTTGTAAAAAAAGGAACGGAAATAGAAGCAATGCAATTGGGCGGCCATCATGAAAATAATATCAGGAGCGGCACCCTGAATGTCCCCGGTATAGTTGGCTTGGGTAAAGCCATTGGTTTAATAGATAAAGAAGGCGATGTTAATAAAAAAATTACCAACCTAAGAGATAGGTTGGTGGATGGAATTATAAAAAATATTCCTGACGTAATTTTAAATACTGACCGGGACAATGCCTCTCCGGCCCATGCTCATTTTTCCTTTTTAGGCGTGGAAGGGGAGTCAATTTTAATTGC
>CAYMCJ010000002.1:0-3931 GCA_964388985.1 uncultured Gammaproteobacteria bacterium
GGCCTTCGGCTCTGCGAGCCGCAGGCTCGAAGAGAGACCGTCATATATCAGCACGGGATGAGGGAATCGAACCCCCGCCACAGGTTTTGGAGACCCGCGTACTGCCACTATACTAATCCCGCAAATTATAATATTCTTTCTTTTAATTTTCTGTATTCATGTGCGCTATTTTTTACCTTCCACTCTCTATATCTAGCTTTTTTTAAAGTAGTATATATTTCACAATAAATTAAACCCCAAGGTTTTTTATTGTTTGTATATTTACTTTTGCCGGAATTATGTTCAAACAATCTCTTTTTAATATTATTTGTACTCCCAAAATATAATGAATTGTCAATTTTGCTCTTTAATATATAAAAAAATCCCATAATTAATTAAGGTTTTGGCCTTCGGCTCTGCGAGCCGCAGGCTCGAAGAGAGACCGTCATTATATCCTTCGGGTCTACGGCTCGCAGGATTGGAAACCATTTAACTAATCCCGCATAAAACAACTATTAACTTTTAACTGTTAACAATTAACTATCTAACTAATCTAGTCTAACTATCTCTTAATTTTTTTATAAAACCACCTAATTGCTTTATAATATCTTCTAATTCTTTCATTAATACTTCATATTCATTGTTAGATATTCTCTTTAAGCTATAAATAATATCAATACAGGCAGCAACTTCATTAGCCGAAGCTATGGAAATTTCTAAAAATTTAGCAAATTCCTTATCTGATTTTTTTGCTGATCCTTCTGCAATATTTAATACTATAGACAAGGCTGCTCTTTTAATTTGATCTTTAAACGAATAATCCTTTATCCTAAAAGAAAGAATGAGAACATTTTTATAATACTTTTTTGCTTGACTATAAACTTGAAAATCCAAAAATCTAAAAGTATTCATGCAGTTAATTGTCAATTGTTAAGAGTTAATTGTTAATCACCCTTACTTCTCTAAAACATCCTTGTATTCCAATTCATAAATATGCATTACTGTAATTGTTAAAGAAATTATCAGCGGACCTAAAACAACTCCCCAAAAGCCAAAAACCGAAATACCGCCCAAAATTGATAGGATAATAATTATCGGATGCACGCCGGCTTTATCTTTCACGATATAAGCTCTAATTAAATTGTCTACTGTGCTAACCACCGCAATCCCCCAAACAAGCAGAAAAATGCCCTGCCAAATTTCACCAATAAATAGCAAATAAACGGCTATCGGAAACCAAATCAATCCTGTCCCGATGGCCGGTATTAATGAAAATATCGCAATAAATATACTGGGTGCCAAAAATGGAAAATCAATAATAATAAATCCGACCGCTCCCAATATACCCTGGACAATCGCTACCACAAAGGTTGAAATCATTATTGAAAAGCTAATATCCCGAAATTTTTTAAACAATTTAACATCATATTTATTCGGCAACGGCGTTAAATACATCATTTTTTTGGCAATAGCTTCGCCTTTTACAAAAAAGAAAAACATTATAAATATTATTAATATTAACGAGATAAAAAAATTCGTTGTGCTTTGCACAATTGTTTTGGCCACCCCAAAAAGAAAAGCGCTGAATTTGTTTGACAAATCAAACAGGGAATCTCTTAAATTTTCAATATTAATTCCAAGCAACTTCGCTTCCTTAAAAATATTATTTTTTACTAAATCATCTAAATTGCTCTTTTCAATTAAACTAACCGTCCCCGAATAGGCGACCGTAACTTTTTGCGCTCCAAATATCAATAAATTCGCCAAGGGAAGAATAATAACTAAAAATAAAAGTATGCACATCACCAAAGAGGCTAAATTTTCTCTTCCCTTAAACTTTCGGCAAAACCATTTGTAGGGGGAATAAAAAATTGAAGTTAAAATAATGGCGGCGATAATTTCTATTAAAAACGGCTTAAAAATAATATAGCAAAAATAAGCTACCGCCATAATAAGCAATAATAAAAAAATCTTAGGGGTAAAACTTTTAGTCATATTTTTATTAAAATTATTTTATTGTAATAAATATAATAAATCCGGATGGTTTTTAAAAATATAATCAAAACGGTCAATGTTTTGTCCGGTGGCCTCGTTAAATAACGGCGTACCGCCAATATATATTTTATCCATAGGGTCGCCGTAACGATTTAAATTATTATCCTCCAGCCATTTATCTATCTTTTCTTTTCCATTATTTGTTAAATCAGCGGGATTAATATTTGGTTGCATTTTATTTTCATCAATATTGCTACCGCCAAATAAATTTTTTACATCTTCTGTCTGGCCTTTCTGGATTTTATCCAAACCTTGGCCGATTTTATCATCAAGCCATTTTAACTTGCCGCCAACGTTATCTATTTCACAGCCTGAAAAAAATAATGAAAAAAATAAAATTATAAATAATTGGCTAAATTTTATTAATTTAACCATACTTTTAATATTAGACCGCTTCTTATGCTAAATTACTTGGTTTCTTTATGCAAAACATGTTTCCGGCAATGCCGGCAATATTTTTTTAATTCAAGACGATTTTTTATGGTTTTTTTGTTCTTTCTTGAAAAATAATTTATCCTTTTGCATTCAGTGCATTCTAATTTTATCATGTTGTCTTGAGACATACTTTTAGCAAAAAGTTATAAAGTGAAAAGTTGAAAGTTATAAAAAAATCGCAAAGCAATGAAATCTAAAACTTTATAAAATCTCAACTTTATAGCTTAATCTATCTTATTTTAATTATACCTAATTATAGTAAAATAATAAAGTTATTGTCAAACCAGGCCCAATTTCGCCTTTTAAATGCTTAAAATAGAATTATTTTTGACATTTTGGGCAAAAACTAGTCCCTCGTCCGGCTATTCGTATCTTTTTAATTACATTTGAACATTTATAACATTTTTTTCCTGAACGGCCATAAACTTTAAGCTGGGTGGAAAAATTCCCCCGCCGGCCTTTGGCGTCTACATAATCGCTGAAAGTCGTGCCCCGATATTTAATCGCTCTCCTGATAATATAATTTGTCGCTCTATATAATTTCTTTATTTCCGTCGGTTTTAAACTGCCGGCAACGCGGTCTGGCCTTAAACCGGCCCGAAATAATATCTCATCAGCGTAAATATTGCCAATCCCGCTTATTAACTTCTGGTTCAATAGAACGGCTTTAAGGCTGGTTTTTCGATTTTTAAATATTTTAAGTATATTTCTATAAATAAAATCGGTTTTTAAAGGCTCTATCCCAAAACTTTCTTTAAGCAAATTAAGCTCACTCTTATTTACCATTTTAATGTAACCAAATCGGCGCAAATCGTTAAAAAAAAGCCGGCCACCGTCTTTAAATTCAAATATGGCCCGCGTATGCTTGTTTGGTAACTTGCCGCCAACAGCGGCCATATCTGATCGGGAGCTAAGGCTATGACCGCCGGCAACCAAAAACTTTTTAAAAGCATAAACAAGCTGCCCGGTCATTTTTAAATGAACAAGCATAAAATAACCTTTTTCACTCAACTTAAAAATCAACAATTTGCCAATTCTGTCTATATCCAAAAAATATTTTCCCTTAACCCTTTCCAGGCCGCTCTGGCCGATTTTCTTGTCTTTTATTCTAATTCTAATTATTTTTTTCTTTAATATTTTTTTTTCTAAATCCCTTTTAATTGTTTCCACTTCGGGAAGTTCGGGCATATATATTTATAATAAGTTATTTAAAATATGGCCAATAATCCATAAACAGCCACTATTAATATAAATTCTATCAAAAAAATTTTTATTAAGCTAATCCCTATTTTTTCAGAATTAAAAATCATACTCTCTGTCTTAGTCAAAGATAAAAAAATAATACAAAGAAGCTTAAAAAACTTCTTCGTATTATTTAATAAATGCCAGCTATTTTGTATTTTCTATAAAATAATTATTTTTTATACCGTTTTTTGTGGGCCGGGTCCCGCCCCGGCGGGAC
>CAYMCJ010000002.1:4031-4737 GCA_964388985.1 uncultured Gammaproteobacteria bacterium
GAAGACGAAAGCCAACAGATTTATATTTTTGTTACACTGCTTTTTGTGGGCCGGGTCCCGCCCCGGCGGGACGAAGACGAAAGCCAACAGATTTATATTTTTGTTACACTGCTTTTTGTGGGCCGGGCAGGATTCGAACCTGCGAAGACGAAAGCCAACAGATTTACAGTCTGTCCCATTTGACCGCTTTGGTACCGACCCATTCACCTAATATTTATTAACTTTTTAAATGCTTCTCCGCCTTTATAAGATTTTATCTGTAATTCTCTTTTGCACGCTTCTTGCTTTGTTTTAAATTCTTCTGTATATAATATATTCCAAGGTCTATAATTTTTTGTAGATTTCACATAACCCTTATTATGTCTTATTAGCCTATTATTAATATTATCAGTATGGCCAATATAATGTCGGCTATATATTTGACTTTTTAATATATAAACTTTATACATAGACAACAGATTTATGCCGCCCGGTGGCGGCGCCCCGCTTGCCCCGCTACGAGCGCGGGCCGTCGGCGGTGGCAGTCTGTCCCGGTTGCCTACCCTGCCGTAGGCGGGGACCGCTTTGGTACCGACCCTTTTAATTTATTATTATCTATTTATCATTAATAAATATCAAATTGCCTTGAGCCGTCGCAGGGATTTGAACCCTGGACCCCCACCTTACCATGGTGGTGCTCTACCAACTGAGCTACAACGGCTTATTT
>CAYMCJ010000002.1:4837-41385 GCA_964388985.1 uncultured Gammaproteobacteria bacterium
TACCAACTGCTTGCCCGACCAATTGCAAAGCAATCTGGGCGGGAGCTACAACGGCTTATTTTACCAACTGCTTGCCCGACCAATTGCAAAGCAATCTGGGCGGGAGCTACAACGGCAAAATATAATTATAAAGTAAAAAATTATAAAGCTACAAAGTACTTATATCTTAACTTTATAAACTTTATAACTTTTTACTTTATAACTCATCAATCTGTTCTTTAAATTCTTCTAATTTATTATTCTCAAAATTTGCCTTTTTCAATTTATCATAAAAATTCGTAGCCAAAATTTTATCCTTATTAATTATACTTATCTCCAGGCCGATGTCAAGATACCTTGGATTATTTGGCTCTATTTCCAGCGCCTTGTCAATATTGGCTAAAGCTTCGGTTAATTTTTTGGTCTCATAATCTATCAAAGCCAAATTAAAATAAATTTCAGCGATTTTTTCATCATTCTTGCCTTTTTCTTCCTGTCCATCGCTTGATTCAACCAACTTTATAATATGATTAAATGTCTCTACCGCTTCTTCATAATTTTTCCCCCTAAAATACAGCTGTCCCAATTCTTCAAAAGCTTTTATGTTTTTGCTGTCAAGACCGATAATTTCAATAAAAATTTTTTCCGCCGAATCAAGGTCGTCATTTTTAATTAATTTATCCGCTTCAATATAAAGTTCTTTTATTCTCTTCTCTTTATCACCCAATGATATAACCGCTTCATTCTTATACGAATCTTTTAATTTAAGTAATTTATTATAAATTGATTTAAAAAAAACGCTGAGTTGCTGGGTTAATATTCTTGAAATTTTTATAAATTTAGTAAACCATTTAAAAATATTTCTCTTTAAACGATTGCTTATAATTCGCTCTTTGAATTTCGCTTCCTTTTCCGCCTGAATATTATCCACGTCAAGACTGGCTAGGGCGGAAAATTTTCTTAATACAATAACAATTATTATACATAAACTTATTAATATTAATACTAATGGAATAACATTATACATATAGTTAATTACAACTATTTACTACCATTTACAATAAATTACTTGGTGATTAAAAGTAAAAAATATAATTAATTGTAAATAGGTAAATAATCTATTATTCGTATATTTGTACTTAATTCGTAATTTGTAATAGTATTATGTCTCAATTTCTCCAATTTCAACCTTGCCGGCGCTATCAAACAATTTCATTTTTTTAATAACAACTTTTTCCACGGCCTCAATAGTGGGCTTAAGCAAAACCCGCGGGTCTATTTCTTTTTTGTTTTTTAAACAACTGTTAATTAAAGCCGAGCAAAAGGCAACCTTGATATCCGTTCCGATATTAATAACATTCACCCCGGCTTTTATTGCTCTTTTAATTTTTTCATCGTCAACCCCCGAGCCGCCGTGCAAAACAAACGGTTTTTTAACATTTAACTTTATTTTCTTTAACAAAGGAAAATTTATATCCTCATTTTGATAAATGCCGTGCGCCGTCCCGATAGCGGCCGCTATTGTGTCAATTTTTGTAGCTTTGACAAATTTAATAACCTCTTCGGGGTTAGCCAGAGGAATTTTTTCTTTTGTTTTTTCCCCCACTTTATAACTCCCGGCTATTGACCCTATTTCTCCCTGCACCCAGACTCCTCTGGCATGGGCAACTTCAACAATTCTTTTTGTTAAATTAATATTCTCATCCAAGGGCAAATTTGAAGCATCAATATGCACCGAAGTAAAACCGGCGTCAATACATTCAAAAACCGAATCAAAACTTTTTCCATGGTCTAAATGCAAAGCAATAGGAACCCCGGTCGCAATATTTTTAGCTATCGTTGAAACTATATGGGTGATGGGCTTAAGGCCCATATATTTTATAGCGCCTTCTGAAACCTGAATAATGGCCGGAGATTTTGCTTTTAACGAGGCCCTGGCCACGGCTAAAGCGGACTCTAAATTATGAATATTAAAAGCTCCGACGGCATAACCCCCTTTTTGGGATTCTCTGACTATTTCTTTTATGTGTACAAGCATAAGTTGGTTGCTTAGTTAATTAGCTAATTGACTAATTAGATAACCAATCAACCGCGTAACTAATTAACTAATTACTATTTTAATATCACCTTGGCTATCTTATAAAATTCATTAATATCCAAACTTGATGAACCTACCAATAATCCGTCAATATTTTCTATTTTTTTGAAATTTGACACGTTTTTACTTGATATGCTTCCCCCGTATATTATTTGAAAATTATTACTTACTGTTTTCATCCCAAACATATCATTTAATGTCAATTTAATAATTTTATGCGCGTACTCCGCTTCGGACGGCTCAATGGCTATGCCGGAGCCGATAGCCCAAATCGGTTCATAGGCAACAATAATCAGCTGCTCTTTCATTATATTAATTCCGCCCAGCGCCTGCTGAAGCTGGTCAACCAAAACAAAATCCCTCTTGTCGGTCTTTCTGTCGTCGCTTTCTTCACCAATACAAACTATCGGAGTCAAACCTTTTATATTTAGCACTTCCTTAACTGTTTTATGAATCATCTCGTAATTTAAAAGCAGATATTTTCGCCTTTCGCTATGGCCAATAATAACATATTCGCAACCGGCCTCAACCAGCATAGTCGGCGATGTTTCGCCCGTAAAAGCGCCGCTTTCTTCCCAGAAAACATCCTGCGCCCCTACTTTAATATTAGTATTTTTAAAAATTTTTGCAATCTCATCTAAAACAATCATTGGCGGGCAAATTACTATTTCTCTGCTTTTAAAATTTTTAAATTTTGTCTTGGCTTTAATTGCTAATTTTATACTTTCTTTCAAGGAAAGCTTCATTTTCCAATTAGCAACAACTATCTTATTCTTCATAATTAAAATTATATCACTTAAATTAACATTTATAAATATCTATGGAACTATCGCCAGATAACCGGCTTGACTATATTCTTTAAAAGGAAAAATAAGGTTAACCTTACCTATAATTATTATACGCCCACTCCACTAATTCCCTTGTTTGAGTAAAGCGTCCATTTCCGCTTTCACTTCCCAATATTGCCGATACAACTTCAAAATCATCTTTCCCAATAAATTCTCCCACAAAGCAATACCCGGCCGCCTCGGTATAGCCGGTTTTCCCTCCGATAATATTAATATCATTGGGCGAAAAATTATCCAATAAATAATCGGTTGTATGAACATAAACTTTTCTCTGGCCCAAGGTATTAAAACTATATTCTTTTGTTATGGTCGCTTTCCGGATATCCTTAAAAGACAAAGCCGCCTTGGCTAACAAGGAAACCTCATAAGCGCTGGAAACATTGCCCGCATCAAGTCCGGTTGAATCCTTAAAATATGTATTTTTAAACCCCAATTGAGCTGATTTATTATTCATTTTTTCAACAAATTCTTCCTCGGTCAAGCCGGTTGATTTTACTAAAGCAATCGTGGCTGTATTGGCGGAACCGACTAAACTTAAATAAAATAAATCCTTTATTTTAACTTTTTCGCCCCAAAACAAATAAACTTTTCCGCCATCACGCCTGTCTTCTTTTTTAATTTCATAAATTTCATCCCAACCGGGATTGTTATCCAAAAAAACCAAAGCAGTCATTAATTTTGTTATGCTGGCTATCGGAAATTCTTTATAAGCATCTTTACTAAACAATAAAGTACTGTCATTAAGGCTTATTATGGCGCCGCTTTTAGCAATAATCTCAACCTCATTTGAATTTACAACCTTATTAATAGGAACTTCTTCCTTATTCTCGTCAACATTAAATTTTTTTTCATGATCCTTTATTAATAATGAAATAATATCGGCTGTAATTCCCTCAATTTTTCCTCTAACATCTTCCGGAAACTCTAAAAAGATATTACTGTCCGCCTCCTGACTGTTTTCTTCCACCCCCAACACCATCCCGCTATTATTTTTATCGCTGGCGCTAATATCTACTTCTGAATTAATATCTTTAACAATAAACCCAAAATTTAATATTAAGGTTGAAATTACTATGCCGGCGGCGATTAACATCATCATATATTAATATTTATTAATTAAATAATTCCTGTTTTCCCAAAACAATTTAGCCTGCTCTGAAATTTCTGACTCGCAAACCGTGAATGGCTTCTCAAGGGTTTCTTTAAAAAAACTAAGAGAACGACCAAAATACAAGGGCTTTAAAGCCTCAATTAACCCTCCGTTGGCATCCATTGTGTCATAAGCGTAAACCGCATCATAAACAATTTTTTGCCACAGGCCGCTATCAATTAAAATTTTTTCTTTATTATACATTCTTTTTAATTTTAAAAAAACTCTGGGGCTCAAAATCCTTCTTAACATTTCTTCGTTCGCCCTAAAATTAAATATAGAGGTCGCCTTCATGCCCTTGTAATCCACGCTAACGGTCTGGGGTTTATCAAAATTTTTCCGGCCGAAAAAGGGTATTTCTTTTTCTTTATTTAAATTCCATTTATCCTTATTAAAAATTATATTTTTAAACAGGGTCGTAACCACCTGGGAAAACATTGGCCCCAGCTTAGGCGCGCTTGGTTTATGAATTTTAGCTCCCAAGCCAACCTGCGCAATCTTAAATCCGCCTAAAACAGCGTTCATGGTCATAAATATATCAATGCCATATTTAAAGGTTGTTTTGTGCCATTTTTGTTTTAGCCAATATTTGGCCAATTTTGTTGAAAAAGCAAAATCTCCGCCAATCGGCTGCCTGATATTGCAACCGAATAAACCATAAATTAAAGGGTAACAAATATTATTGGTGATGGAGCCGTCGTATTCACTGCGGGCATAATATGGCGTAACATAATCATAGCCTTTTAAAATTAACTTCATAAATGAATTTATCCAGGCCGGTTTAATGCTTCTTAAATCAGCATCAACTACTGTTATTGCCCTGGCTTTTAAATCCACTACCTTATTAAATAAATTATAAAAATTATAACCCTTGCCCCTGATACTGTTGGGGGTTGAAATATAAATTTTGGGGGTTTTTGTTTTAGTCTCCAAAAATTTATCCTTGGTGCCATCCGTGGAATTATTGTCCAAATTAATAATGACGGAATTAAAATTTTTAAAATATTTAACTAATCCCTTGTCAACCTGACCAACTACATATGAAATATTGTCCGCCTCATTAAAGGAAGGAATACCAACCACCAAATCAGCCTTTCTCACTCTTTCTTTATTTACAATAATATTTTTTTCTCTCTTGTAATTATTATTGTTTGCCATAATTTACCAAAATCCGAAAATATAGACAAATTAAATATTTGACGACATCTCTTATTAATAAATATCATTCCAAATTAATATCCGCGGTATTCTCCAAAACCCTGTCCAAAGTATCGTCTTTATGCAGTCTTTCATAGTCGGGTAAATTCTTAACATCATTTGCGCCCAAAAAACGAAGGAAATCAAAACTGATATTATAATATAATTCTTTCTTTTTTTTATCAAATTTAGATTCAATTAATCCTCTTAACAATAAATTTCTCAATATTAAAGCGCAATTAACTCCCCTAATTCTGTCTAAATCAAACTTTGACACCGGTCCGCGATAAGCAATAATAGTTAATGTTTCCAGGCTTGGTCGGCTTAACTCCCCCGTAGTTTCATCTTTAATATAATTTTTCACAACTCCCACATTCTCGGGCGAACTTACCATTTGATATTTATCGCTATTTTTAATAATTCGCATCCCATGTTTTTTATCTTTATAATCTTCAATTAATTCTTGACCGCCTTGATTGATTTCCTCGGTTGATTTATTTATTAAATCAGCCAATTGTTTAACTGACATCGGCTTAGCGGAAATAAAAAGCAATGATTCAATTTTTGATTTCAATTCAATTATTCGATTGTTTAATTGTTTCATAGCTGGTTCACTTTTTTAAAGTTATATTAGTATATTTGATAAGTTGGTTTAATAACTTAGGCAATTTTTGTAATTCACAAAAAATATAATTATATTATTTTTCGGTTAATAATTTTCTTATTCTGGCTTTCTCATTCCAATCAAACCCTTCCTTAATTGATCCATAGCTATAACGATAAAACTTCACTTTATCTTTTTTAGAATATCTCCCAAATCCTTCTGCTATATTGGCCGAGACAGAATCAATAGCTCTTATAAATTGAATGCCAACTATACTTTTTGGGAAATAATCCCATTCTACAAAAATATTCCAAATATAATTTGATAAATGAAAAGAAATTCTATAAGCGTCTATATCATTTAATTGTAAATAATTTTTCTCCATAACAATGGAACAATCGGACAATAAAACAACCGAACTCTATATTTTACTTATTTCCATCTCTCTAAACAGGCCACTCTGGCTAACAGTAATATCTCTTTGTTTAATTAACTCAAGTAAAGCCAGGAAACTCACAATAATCTCTGTTTTGGACTTTGAATTATGCAATATTTTATTAAAATTAACTTTTATTTTATTTATTAAAATATTCTGGATGGAAGCTATTTTATCCTCAATGTTCACCTTGTATTCTATTATATCTTCCTTTAATTTGTCCTCAACCGGCTTAATTTTTTTTAATAAATCCTTATAAAGATTGCCTAAATCGTTTATTTTTAAATTTTTGGGGGGCGAAAAGATATTCTCGCCGGCCAAAGCATTAATATTGGCTGACAAAATACTCTTTTTATTAAATTCACGGGCAAACATAAACCTTTTTCTTTTCAGCATTTTTTCAATCTCTTTGGCCGCCTCTAAAAATTCTTTATACATTTTTAACTGGTTTTCCAATTCAATAAATTCCTCTTCATCATCATTCTGATATAAATAGGGCAATAAGGCTTTTGATTTGATAAGCAATAATTTCGCGGCTACAACCAAAAAATCCGCGGTTTTTTCCGGATTAATCTGATTTAATTTGGCAATATATTCTACATACTGGTCGGCGATTTTTGCCAAACTTATTTCCGTAATATCCATCTCCTCCTTTTCAATAATCTTTAAAAGCAAATCCAATGGCCCCTCAAATTTATCAATTTTGATATTGAGCATAACTTAGATGAATAAAAACGCGCTCATTATTTATAAAAAAATCTTCAATTCACATTTATTAAATTCCTAATTCACCTAATTTCTAATTCCTAATAAAATTTAAAATTCAATAATACTAAATTCAATTAATTATCTTATTTTTCTCTGTATTTTTCGCATTTTTAATAATAGTGGTAAAAATTAAATTAAGCTCATGGCCTTCTTTCCAAAGTTTGCGCGCTTCCGAGGCATAATTTGGACAAGCCTTAGTTGACATACGAAGAAAATGCTTGGTTTCTTTTGCCTCTTTATTGGCGATAGCCATTTTATGAATAAAATCCTTATTACTCTCAGCACAATCAGCTTCACAATAATTAGAGCCTACTGCCGTGCCTGCTCCCACTAACTGCGGAATAATACGCTTAGTAATATAATTTACCGGCAACTTTTTGCTGAATCCAATTATGTCTTCGCCAAATTTAGCTGTTCTTTCTTCTAAATCATATTTCCGTTTTATTTCCTCCTTAGACATTTTTAATTTTATTAGAAATTAGGTGAATTAGAAATTAAAAATTAATTAGTTTTTCTATTCTTCCTTGCAGATTTTTTCTTTTTAACGCTTTCAGCCTTTACCACTTTTACTTTCTTTTTTACCCCAAAACTTCCCAAAACCGCATTTTCCAATTTTACAAAATCCTTAACCGCCATTTCAACCGAATGATTAAAACTGCCGGAAGAAAATACTGCTTTTTTAACCTTGACCAGACCCTTGTCCATAATCACGGGCAATTTATGAAGGCCGCCGAAAGCGCTCATAACGCCGGCTTTAATTTTTAACAACTCTTCCATAACCTTTTCGCCCGGAATTTTAACTACTTTGACCTTTTGGCCGGTTTGCATACCAATACAAGTTCCTAATTTTTTAAAATCCAAATTATAATCCGCCGGCAATAATACTAAAAAATAATCTTTATCCGCCTTTATTAGCAAAGATTTAGCGATTTCCCCCATTTTTTTCTTCATAGTGGTAGCGGCATCAAACGCGGTATAAACCGTTCTATGCTCTAATATTTTATGATTAACCCCGGCTTTTTCCAAATATTTGGCAACTTTAGCGGGAAATTTTGTTTTTTTATTTGCGCGGGCAGTCTTAATAGTGCCACATTTTATTACTTTCTTGACCATATCTTTATTAAAAATTAAAAATTATTTAAAAATTAAAAATTAAAAAATTTATCAACACCTCATACCCATATTATACCCTATCCTTATATTTATAGCAAAAAAAAATAAGATAAATAAAAATAAAAAGGGGGATATTATTAAACTTCTCATCTTATTTTCTTATTTATCTTTTTATTCTTATTTCTATAAAAAACCGGCTTCACTAAAAGTAAAAACCGGTTAAAATAGACAAAAATCTGGCATGGACATAATCAACTGCTTTGAATATATTTCATGCACTCCCTGAATTTTTCAACAGTAATCTGGCCTGTTATCTTGTAGTACTCCAATAGTTCCCTAACTGCAAAAGCAGCAACCAGATTACGGCCAGATTGCGCAAGCCCCTCTTTCCCGCCTTGTTGACGGTCAAGTAAAACCACCAAATCGCGGACCACTGAACCCTGAGATTCAATAGCATCAATGGCCTCATTTTTTGAATCCGCTTTTGTAACAAGATCGTCAATAAGCAACACGACTTCGCTCGGGCGGTATTCAAATCCCGACAAAGGCACTATTTTTCGTTTTCCATCTTTTTCAAACTTTGCCAGTTTGATGACCCGAAAACCTCGCGGAGAAGGAACAATTCTTTCTATGGCTTCAACAATCGGGTCCCCGGCATAGGGAATACCAGCAATTGCTTGAAAAGTCAACCCGCTTTTAAGTATCACTTCCCATAAACATTGCGCGATTAAATCGCAGTCAGAGACTGTTAACAGCCCCGGCTTGGTTGGATTATCCGCGGTTCTAAGATCAATATAAAACGGGGACAAAGGAGCATCTGGATTTTTCTCATGAAGCTTTAGTTTAAATGCTCCAAATTTAAAAGCCCCTCTTTCAAGTATCATATCGGCCACTTCCGCATGCAATCTTTCCATCTTTTTAAACCTCCTTCTAAATCTTAACCCCAACCAAAAGGTCGAGGGCTGGGTTGCTATTATCCCTGCCGATCCAAGAGGCCAAGCCGAATCTCTTCAAGGGCCCTGGGAATATTGTTCACAGGATTTTTCAGGAGATCACTCCCCATAACAAGAACGTCGGCTCCGTCCGCAATAGCCCCTCTTGGCGTACCCACTCTTTTTTGGTCTCTTTCCTGTTCTCCGCCGAATCTTATTCCGGGATTAAAAATGATAAAATCCTCGCCAAAGACCTGACGGACATAATTTGTTTCCTGGGGAGAACAAACTACGCCGTCCACACCAGATTCATCGGCCAAATTAGCCAAATGAAGAACCTGCCTAAGGTTACTACCCGGAATCCGCAACTCCTCGTTTAAGACCACCTGATTAATACTGGTTAAAACTGTAATCGCCAGCACAATCGGTCGCTCATCTCCGGCGACATCTTTAACCTCTTTCATAACAGCCTTCATTGCTTCACTGGTAGCCGAAGCATGAATGGTTACCACGCCTGCCCCGCATCTCCAGACCTCTATGACATTTCTGGCCGTTGAAGTGGGTATATCATGAGCTTTGATATCAACCATTGGTACTGACCCGGCATCCCGAATGGTTTTAATCGCATAATCTCTGGCTGGTCCAAAAAATACCGAATTAACCTTTACATACCCTGTCTTTCCGAGGACTGGAAGCAATTTTTCGTCAATCGCCTCTTTTGTGCTTGGCACGTCAAGAGCAAACGCCAACCTATTCCTTGGTTCATCAAATTTCCAATTCATCGCCTTTTCTCCTTTCTCACCTTATCTCTTATTTTTTGGTTACCACATAAGCGTCTTTCTGGCCGTCTTTCTCCCAAACAATAATTTCCGTGGCTGGAGAGATTTTATTATCATCCATAAATGCCTGAAATTCAGGTTGGGAAAATTTTTCCCATTTTTCCGCTCTGCCAACAAAAACCGCCTGGTTTAAAGGTTTATACAAACTTAAATAATAAACAGCCATTAATGTCCTGTCCGCTAAAAATTGTAAAAATTCTTTATCTTTCTGCCCTTTCCTCTTCTCCAAAACTCCCATAACCCTGACCTGAATATCTTCTGCAGTATATGTAAATTTTTCTATAATGTCATCAGCTTCTGACATAGCCTCTTGGTCAATAGTCGCGACAAAAAAAATAAACGGGATATCTTTCCAATCATTGATCTTTTTCAACTCATTTAGAAATTCAACTCCATCCATTTTGTCCATCATAAAATCCGAAATTATCAAATCCTGTTTTTCCTCTTTGAGTATTTTAAGAGCCTCCAGGCCATTTTCGGCTTCCAAAAAATTTTGGACACCTAAACCTTTGAGAATCCACTTTAAAGACGCTCTTACCCCGTTCTTGTCATCCACCAATAAAACCTTTAATTTATCAAAATTCATTTTTTCACCTCCTTGAAAAATGTTTAATGATTTATAATAATGATTAAAAAATTAACCATCTTTTTTAAATGAACCTATATAAAAACCCAAACTTTCCCTGCTATAAACAGAGCCTCCTTGGGTTTTTAGAGCTCATCTCAAAAATAGCTTTAAGGCAATTTTTAGGATATTTTGAGCGAAAATTTTTAAAATAAAGGAAGAATAGCGAGCTATTTTGACGAGATTTTAAAAATTTGTAGCCGAAATAGACAAAAATTGCGCCAAAGATTATTTTTGAGATGAGCTCTGATTATATTAAAATAAATTTCAGCTTCTGTCAATCTACTGGAATTTCCGCCTGTTTTCTAATTTTAGCTTCTTCGGTGTTGTGAACCGTCTGTCCTAAACATTGATAACCAGCTTCATGCGGCCATCTGTCCTGATAATAATCGTTTTGATTAGCGCTGTCATCTTTATTGGAGGACATAAAAGCCGTGCACAACTCATATTTATTTTCGCCAATTATTTTATATTCATACCCATCTTCGTTAACTGGATTTTTAAAATCATCATCTTTCAAATAGGAAAAATCCTCTCTTAAAACTGCAAAATCCGTTGGCATTTGCCCATTTTCATCATAATAAGTTGTTATGGCTCCATCTATAACATTAAAATCTTCCAAAATAGCATTATCTATTTTTCTGTTTCTTGTTTGGGTCGGCGATTCCACAAAAAATAAACTGGCCGCAAATATGGCTATCACCAAAGCCAGTGAACCAAACAAATAAATTCTTATTAAGTTATTCTTTTTATTATCCACTTCCTCCCGCCTTATGTCGTAAAAATAAAAAGTAAAAACCGCGGCCGCTATACCGATGGCGGTGATTGATTTTAAAATAAATTTAATAGTCAAATCGCCATCCAGAAAGCTATTAACCGTGCCAATAAGCCAGCCGAGCATAACCACCGAAGAAATAAAAAGAATTAAATAAGTAAGCCATTTGCGTATGCCGGAATCTTTTTTTAGCGCGCCGCTGGCCAAATTTTTAAATATCTGCCGAACGGCAATATAATAAATCGGCGCGGAAATTATTAAAGCTGAAATCGCGAACTTCAACAGCTCAGGAGCATAACGCCCCTGATATTGATTGATAATGTCAACAATATTTTTGTTAATAATCTGAAAAATTATCATGCCGGCCGACAGCGCCATAAATATCAGCGCCACCAAGGACAGCATGTAAAAAAAAGCGTATTTAGCCGCATTGTTTTGTGTCTCCATATAATTTTATATCTGCAAATTACGAATCTTTTACAAATTTTACAAATATGTATAGTATTGTTTAAATTATTATTCGTAAATTCGTAACTAATTTGTAATTCGTAGAGCTATTTTATCGGCAGCTTTCCCTGCCTATTTTTAATTAACTTTTTGGCCAGCCGCCGACCTTGGCCGGTTAATTTAATTTTATATATAAACCACTTTTTAGCGGTTTTATGACCGTAAGCCGCTACTAAATCCTTGGCCACTAAATTATCTAGGCTGTTTTGCAAGGCCGCTTGCACAGCTATTTTGTTGGTTTTTAATTCTTTTTTAGGATAAAAATCATAAAAATCCACTTTTAATTTAGCCCTATTTTTACTAAAATAACACTCTTTTAAAATATATCTCTGTAATTTAGAAAGATACATATTATTAACACTAAAATTCCGCATTCTTCGGCACTCTGGGGAAAGGGATAACGTCTCTTATGTTGGCCATGCCGGTTAAATACATTATGGCGCGCTCAAAACCAAGCCCAAACCCAGCATGTTCAACTCCGCCGTATTTTCTTAAATCCAAATACCACCAATAATCTTCTTTTTTAAGTCCGCATCCCTTCATTCTCTCTTCCAATTTGCCAATATCATCCTCTCTTTGGCTGCCGCCGATTATTTCCCCCACCCCGGGAACAAGCAAATCCATAGCCGCCACGGTTTTCTGGTCATCATTCATCTTCATATAAAACGCTTTAATATCTTTTGGATAATTTATGACAAAAACCGGCTTTTTAAAAACTTTTTCCGTAATATATCTTTCGTGCTCGGTTTGTAAATCAATTCCCCATTTAACCGGATATTCAAATTTTTCCTTTGACTTTTTTAAAATATCTATGGCTTCAATATAGGTAATCCGCTCAAATTTTGAATTTAAAACATTATCCAGACGTTTTAATAATTCTTTGTCAATAAACTTACTGAAAAATTCCATCTCTTCTTGGCAATTTTTTAAAACATAATCTATTAAATATTTAAACATCTCCTCGGCTAAATCCATGTTGTCTTTTAGATTGGCAAAAGCCATTTCCGGCTCAAGCATCCAGAATTCAGACGCATGCCGGGCGGTATTGGAATTCTCGGCGCGAAATGTCGGCCCGAAAGTATATACGTTCCTGAAAGCCAAACACAGCGCTTCTGCGTTCAACTGTCCGCTGACGGTCAAACCTGTCTTTCGCCCAAAAAAATCTTTACTATAATCAACTTTACCGTCCTGGCCAACCGGCAACCTATCTAAATCCAGTTCCGTAACCTTAAACATTTCTCCGGCTCCTTCACAATCGCTTGAAGAAATAATCGGCGTATGAATATAGACAAAATTTTTATCATTAAAAAATTTATGAATGGCGTAGCTAAGGGCTGAACGCAACCTGAAAACCGCTAAAAAAGTATTGGTTCTGGGGCGCAAATGCGCAATCGTACGCAAAAATTCAAAAGAATGCCGCTTTTTCTGCAAAGGATAATCAGGGTCTGATAAACTGACTATTCCAACTTTTTCAGCCTTAACTTCAAATACCTGACCCTTGGCCGGGGATTTAACCAACGCGCCGCTGACTTTCAAGGCCGACCCGATTGTAACTTTTGTTATCTTATTAAAATTATCTAAATTTTTTTCAAAAACAATCTGCAAATTCTTAAAAAACGTACCATCATTTAATTCAATAAAACCAAATTCGTTAGACGACCTAACGGTCCTGACCCAGCCGGAAACAGCCACCTTTTTATTCAAATATTCTTTTGTATATTTGTATATTTGTTTTATAAATATCTCTTGCATTTTTTTTGTTATTTTAAATCTTTACATATATAAATTTTCAAAATTGTCTCTATCTAATTTCCATTTTAACGAATTATCCATAATATATTGTCTAATTTTATTTAATTCATCATTATTTCGTATAATCCTGTCATGAAACCGAGGTTGCCAGGCAAATCCCGCCTCATAAAATTTTAAATTAATGGTTTTTGTTGTGATTGATTTAAATGAACCAATAATGGTAGAGATTGACTTTGGCGTAACATGCCCGAACGTTGAACCGCCATTTATATTTATATTTGCATTCGTAGGAACAGGGCACTGCCCTGTATTTGCATTCGTAGGAACAGGGCACTGCCCTGTTCCTACGGGTCCTGTCCCCATATTTTGATTATCAATTTTAATAATTCCGTGAATATGATTCGGCATAATCACAAATTCGTCTAATCTTACAAATGGGAAATGGTTGGAAATTTCTAACCAAAATCCTTTTACGATTTTTCCAATTTTTGATAATTGTATTTTTTCATTTTCAATATCCCCAAAAAACATCTTCCTGTTTTTACAACAAATCGTTATAAAATAAAATCCGTCCTGCGAATAATCATACCCTTTATATCTATATTGTTTTTGTAATTTATACAGCATTTATTGTTTATATAGATTATCCGCTTGTATCCCACATGAAAAAATGGCGGCACCCTGTTCAACTCCTACACATTTATTAAATCATACTTTTACCCGTTAAACATACTTCATTAATTGGACAATTAATACATTTCGGCCTTGAACCACACAATGATCTCCCTAAATGCCAAAAAATTCTGTCTAAATCAACTGGCGAATATTTATTTTTTGTTAAACTAGATAATTTTAAAATTAATCTATGCAAAAATAAATAATTTTTTTCATTACCTGGATTATTTCCCATCTCTAAATTTTTATCTTTTAACAAAGTAAAACCATAATTTAATATACCCATTCTAGTCATTACCCTTACTACATGCAAATCATTGGCAACATAATTATCGTTAAATTAGATAACGCTAAATCTCTAACTTTAAAACCTATGCCCTTTATTGTTAATAATTTATCATTTGGAAAATTGGTTAAATAATTTTTTTGAGCTTCTTTAAAATATGTTTTCCAATTCCATTTATATTCATTTTTAAAAATATTCACAACTGAGGAAATAATTGAAGATCCAATATTGGGTCCCCACCTATATTTGGCACGTATTAAAACTCTTTTATAATTATTTTTATATAAATCATTCTTATTTAAAATTGATTTTTTTAATTCATAAAAAGTCTTCATCCCCATCTCTCCTTTCATTGCTCTAACCAATAGATCTCTTAAAAGACAAAGTAATATTTCTATATCATTTTTCTCGGATTTATTTTTTATTAACAAATTATTACTTTTTATAAACACTCTATGTTCATTGATCCAATCCTTAATTATTTTTTTATCCCCGTCAAATTTTGATTCCACTTCTATTATTTTACTTAAAATTGTATTTATTTCTGGTAATTTTATTTCCATATTTCCCTATATTTTTAAGCATATTATTTAATAAGTATCCTCATTTCTTACGTCTCACCTAATCTTCAACCCCAATTCCTTTAATTGCTTCTCGTCAACCTCGCTCGGGCTGTCCATCATTACATCCCGGGCCTGACCGTCTTTGGGAAAAGCGTAAATATCGCGGATTGACTCGCAATCAAATAAAATCATTAACAGCCGGTCAATGCCGGGAGCGATTCCGCCATGCGGCGGAGCGCCGTATTCAAAGGCCCGAATCATATGCCCGAATTTTTTATCAACTTCTTTTTTTGAATAACCGGCAATCTCAAACGCTTTATACATAACTTTCGGGTCATGATTCCTGATAGCGCCGGATGAAATCTCATAGCCATTGCAAACTATATCATACTGATAAGCTAAAATATCCAGTGGATTTTTACTCTCCAGGGCTTTTAAACCGCCCTGGGGCATTGAAAACGGATTATGGGAAAAATCAATTTTTCCCTCTTCAATCTCGGAATAATCATACATCGGAAAATCTATAACCCAGCACCAGGCCGCCAATCTATTATCCTTTAATCCCAAGCGTTGACCGCATTCATTGCGGACCGCGCCCAAACTTTCGCAAACTGTTCGCCATTTATCCGCCCCAAAAAATATAATATCGCCCGGTTTAGCGCCAACTTCCTTAACAATTTTTTCAGATAATTTTTCGCCTAAAAATTTAATCAAAGGGGATCTCAACACCCCCCTCTTTCCCTCTTTGCCCTCTCTACCTTCTCCACCCTCTATTACGATATAAGCCAGCCCTTTAGCACCCTTGTTTTTAGCCACTTCAGTTAATTCATCAATTTCTCTTCGCGCAAATTTTGCTCCGCCATCAATTTTTAAAGCATGAACAACGCCTTTATTCTTAATTGCATTAGAAAATACGCTAAAACCGCATGCTTTTACTAACTCTGTAACCGGCATTATTTCCAAACCAAAACGCAAATCAGGCTTATCCGAACCGTATTTTTCCATAGCTTCTTTGTAAGTCAAACGCGGAAACGGCTTTTTTAAAATTTTCTTTTGGCTAAATTTTTCGGTTAATTTTATCATTAAATCCTCGGTAACCCGCCAAACATCTTCCTGCTCAACAAAACTCATCTCAATATCAATCTGATAAAAATCACCCGGATGGCGGTCGGCCCGCGGGTCCTCGTCGCGAAAACAAGGCGCGATTTGAAAATATTTATCCAGGCCGCCGACCATTAACAACTGCTTAAACTGTTGGGGAGCTTGCGGTAAAGCGTAAAATTTACCCGGATGAACCCTGGAAGGAACTAAATAATCACGCGCTCCCTCCGGGGATGAATTAGCTAAAATCGGGGTCTGGACTTCAATAAAATCCAATTTTCTAAAATATTCGCGCACGTATTGAAGAAGCTTATCGCGCCTGACTAGAATAGCCTGCAGTTTTTCCCGACGCAAATCAATAAAGCGATATTTTAACCTTAGACTTTCTTTGGCCTCCCCTGCCTTTTCCTCGTCAATTTCAAAAGGAGGGGTTTTGGATTCATTCAATATTTTTAACTCATTTACCCCAACTTCAATTTCGCCTGTCTTCAATTTTTTATTTACCATGTCGTCAGGTCTGGCCGCAACCCGGCCGCTTATCTTTATTACCCATTCGTTCCGCAATTTATTAGCTTCTTTATACACTTGGTTGTTAATTTTTGGATTAAATTTTATCTGAGTTAAGCCGTATCGGTCGCGCAAATCAATAAAAATAACTCCGCCGTGGTCGCGCCGGCGATGCACCCAGCCCGCTAGTTCAACTTGCTTCTTAATATCTTTTTTAGTTAATTCTCCGCATGTATTTGTTCTTAGCATAATAATATAAAATTAAAATTTATACTTAAATTCTAACTCATTTTACCAATTTTAGCAAATTGATGTATTAAAAATGGCAATAAAAAAAGCCGGCCGTAAAATTTAACAACCGACTGGATTAATCAAACATTGCCTTAGGGCATTCCCCGGTCAAAAAATCAACTGGAATCCCACCCTCATCCGTAATTTCCGCCAAGATGGTCCCTGGACGAATTTTCTCCTCTGCCCGGGCTTCTTTTTTCGCCTGGTCCAGCGGCACTTCTCCCAATACTCTTGGTATGCCACTTCTGCCAGGAAAAATCTTAAATCTGCCCATCTTTTCATCCATTAGCACCTCCTTTTGCTAATCTTAAATTAGGTCTTATTGTGTCAATATAATTACTCCCATTAGTAATATCAATTAACACAACTTCTATTTTTTTTTCGTTGGCTATTTCCTTCGCCCGCTTTTCAGCCGCTTCAACAGTATAATGGTTTAAAATATAAAATTTCCGCTTTGACAATATAATTTTGAACTTTCCATTTTGCCCAATAATTTCTTTTTCTTTTAGGGTCATAGACAACCTCCGAATCTGTATTCTAAAAAAGAGCAAATTATTCTTTTTATTTCATTATTTGTATTATTTTCAATCTTTAATTTGCTTATATTAGCAAATTCTCTATTTATTACAAATCTCATTACTTTAATACAATTTTCTGAAATTGTCAAGCTATTACCTGTTTTACAGCTATCGCAGACTATACCGCCCTTTAAAAAATCAAACTTATTTCTCTTTGGCTTAATCTTCCGCCTGCATTCGGCGCAATAATATAATTCCGGGCTATAACCTAACAAAACCAATAATTTTAAAATAAAAAAATTATATAATAACTCATAATCAGCTGATAAATCCTTTTTATTAATTTCATCTAAAAATTCTTGCAATAAAATATATATATTCTCGTCCTTCTGCTCCGGCCTGACTAATTTATTAAAAATTCTTATTGCTTTGCCCGCAATTTGCAATTTATCCAAATCGCTTTTTATTATTCCATAGCAATTATTACTGACAGCGCCGCCAACATAATCATACTGTCTGCCTTTTACTACCATAACATCAGCCAAGCTAATCGGCTCTATATGTCCGGCTAATTTAGAGCCGATCTTCCTTGCTCCACGCGCAACTAACTCTAACTTTCCCCTGTCAACGCTATATATTATTGTCTTGCTGTCATTTTCCCGAAAAGGAAAACTATTTAACATTATCACTTTAGTGGAGTAGGTCTCTTCCATATTACTTTGTATTACTATCCAGATAACTTTGCAATATTATCATGGCCGCTATAGCATCTTTTTGAGCTTTGGTTTTTTTATTCCCCGGCAAGGCCTCAGCCGCCAAACTTGATAATCTTTCATCAACCGTTTTTATCGGAATACTAACTTTATTCTTTAACAACTCTGCAAATTTTAAAAATCTTTTATCCATGGCTAATTTCCTATCCCGCATTTTTCTTGGTTCGCCGACCACTATCACATCTATTTTATTATCACTAATAATTTTAATTATATCACCAAGACTACCAACCACCTTAAACGGCGTCGCAATTTTAGTCTGGCTATCCGCCAAAGACAATCCGATTCTTTTTTCACCCCAATCAATGCCTAAATATTTTTTATTTTTTTTAGCCTGATTAACCATTTTATAACTCTGTTAAAATAATATAACCTTCTTTGGTTACAGCTACCGTATGCTCAAATTGAGCGCTTAGACTCCCATCTTTTGTAACATAAGTATAGCCGTCTGAAGATAATTTAATTTTCCAGTCTCCCATATTAATCATCGGCTCAATCGCTATAACCATTCCCGGCTTTAAAGTAATAATTTTCATACTATTATCAAGCACTTCAAAATGAGGTACCTGGGGCTCTTCGTGAGTATCATATCCGACCCCATGGCCAACCATTTCTCTTACTACGGAAAAACCCTTTGCCTCCGCATAATTTTGTATTGCCCGGCCGATATCATTTAAATCATTCCCCGCCCTTACCTGTTCTATACCTAATCTTAGACATTTTTTTGTAACATCCACCAATCTTTGCACTTCATTATCTATTTCCCCCACCGGAACCGTAGCGGCCATATCGGTATAATATCCGGCTTTGCCCTTGCCATAAGGATATTCCATACCAATGTCAATTTTTACAATATCACCGGCTCTAAGCTCTCTTGACGGCAAGGCCGGAGCATGAACAACTTCATTGTTTATTGAAGCGCAAATCGCTGTAGGAAATCTCTTGTTACCGGGAATTAATAAATTTTTAAAAGCCGGCCGACCGCCGATTTTTTCTATTAATTCACAAGCTGATTCTTCCAATTGGCCGGTTTTTATTCCAGGCGCAACTTCGGCTGACAACTTTCTTAAAATTTCCGCCAACTTTTTTCCTCCCTCCCTTATTATTTCTATTTCTTCTTTTGTTTTTATTGATATCATAAAATATCCCTTAAATTAATAATTAACCTCTGCCAATAAGAAAAACCAAATAAAGAGCATACAGCCCCAGCATAACAATTCCCTCCCATCTCCCCAGTATATTTTTTCTGCCAATATAAATTAAAAATAACAATAATATTGTAACTGCTATCAATATTAATATATCAACATTTAATGCCGGGCTGTACTTTATCGGACTAATTACTGAGCTCAAACCTAAAATCCATAAAAAATTAAAAATATTTGACCCAACTATATTTCCAACCGCCATATCCGCTTGGCCCCTTTTGGCAGCCATTGCCGAAGCCGCCAACTCAGGCAATGATGTGCCAATAGCAACGATTGTTAATCCAACCAAAGCCTCGCTAAGCCCAAAAAATTGCGCCAGGCTTATTGCTCCGTCAACTATCCATTTTCCCCCTAAACTAAGGCCGGCTAAACCAATAATTATCATCAATATTGACATTGTATTACTGTATTCTTTCGGGTCTGCCTGCTTTATTTCTCCGATTGTTTTTTGAAAAATATTTTCCCTTTCCTTTGTAATTCCAAAAGTATAATAAATAAAAATAATAAAAAATAATATTAAAATAAGACCGTCAACTCTGGTTAATCCGTCTGGGACCGTTCTGTCAATTAAAAAATCATTGGCTAAAATTCCAACCGCTAAAACGGCCAACAAAGAAAAAGGAATTTCCTTATTTACGGTTGCTTTCTTAATTGCTAACGGTGAAATAACCGCGACCACACCCAAAATCAACAACGTATTGGATATATTTGAACCAATAATATTTCCCAAGGCAATATCAGCGCTTTCTTTAAAGCTGGCTAAAACACTAATTATCAATTCCGGAATAGATGTTCCAAAAGCAACAATTGTCAAGCCGATAAAAAAACTTGAGACACCCAGCTTTTTCGCAATTGATGAAGAGCCGTCAATTACTATGTCGGCTCCCTTAATTAAAAAAATAAAGCCCAATATAAATAAAGCAACAGTTAATAACATAAACTTTTTTATAAACTAATTCTAGCAACTAAAATCAAAGCCCCAGCGGCCTGCTATTCTTCCCATTTGAAGATTTTAAGGATTGGCCCACGGAAACATTGCTGGATTCCCGCTGGTTACCAGCAAAACCGGTTGGCTTTCTTTTTATTCCAAATCTGTCGGCCGATTCATTATTCAAATTATCCGAATCTCTTTCCTGCCTGGAAAACCTCCCCGTTTGATCAAATCTGTTTCCGGCTGTTATAAATCTTTTTCTTCTTATTTTATCAGAGGGTCTATCCAAGGCTCTTCTATAATAAGGAACTGCCCTTTTTCTTCCCCTTCCACTATTGTTGTAGATAGACAATGTATCTTCTTCTCCCTGCTTCGGCTGAATCGCTTTTAAAAACTTTTTCTTTACTTCATACCTATATTCTTTCGAAGTAATATCAGATATTTTGCTGGCGGACAATTTCTTCTCTTCCATTTGTTTCTGTTGGACCGCTTCTAAAAATTTTTTCTTCGTTTTATACCCATGTTCTTTTAAAATAATCTCCGATATTTCATTGACAGATTTTCTGTCTGTTCCTAATTTTAAAAAATAATCTCTTAATTTTTCTCTATCGGACAAATCCATCTTCTTCAATATTTCAGTGCCACTACTTCTGCCAATCTTCCTAAATTTATCAATTTTAAAATCTCCGCCTTTTTTATCTTTTAAAACATCCAACCATTTCCCCAAACTAAATTTCAAAGTCATATTTATATTTTAAAATTTAATAATTTAACTATGTCTACCGCAGAAACAAAATTATGCTTTGATGGAATAACTTGATTTGTCTGCGCTTAATTTAATTATACCACACCCAATAAAAAACAAAAAACCCCGAATTTCGGAGTTTATATATCAAAAATTTGTTCACAATTATAATTCTCCCGTGCAATCCCATCCCACTTTAGCGGGACGGAATATTAGGGCTTTTTTGCGTTAGCAAAAAATAACCTACATTCCTTCATACTCGCGCATAGTAAGCTGCGATTCAACCTGTTTTACTGTTTCAATTACAACCGAAACCACAATAAGCAAACTGGTGCCTCCGATAGCCAACGACTGCATACCCGTAAAATATCTCATAATCAAAGGCAATAGGGCGATTGTCGCCAAAAATAAAGCGCCAACAAATATAATTTTATGGGTGGTATTGGCTAAATACTCGCTGGTATGCCTACCCGGCCTAATTCCGGGAATAAATCCGCCCTGTTTCTGCAAATTTTCCGCGATTTGCGTAGGATGAAAAATAACTTCGGTATAAAAATAAGTGAAGCCAAAAACCAAAAGAAAATACAATATTCCATAAAATAATTGATTTTGAAACATGGAAATAGTCCATTCGGCAAAACTGGCGATCCATGATGTTTTGGCGTGAATAAAAAACTGGGCTATCATTGACGGGAACAAAACAACGGAAATGGCAAAAATAATCGGAATAACTCCGGCCATATTAACCCTCAAAGGCAAATGAGTGTTGGTTCCGCCGTACATTCTATTGCCTCTTACCTGCCTGGCGTACTGAACCGGTATATTGCGGGTTCCTTCGTTAATAATAACAACCCCGACAATAGTAATTAAAGCAATAACAATAAATCCAATTATTACAAATAATTTTGAAGGGTCAAAAGTCACCACGGTTTGTTGCACTACCTGCGGCAAGCCGGCGATAATGCCGGCAAAAATCAACAAAGAAATTCCATTCCCGATTTTTTTTTCGCTAATAAGCTCTCCTATCCACATTAAAAAAATGGTACCGGCGGTAATTGTCACTATCATAGTGAATAATTCAAAACTGCCAATTTCACCTAAAATATCAAAAGAAGAACGTCTAAGCAGAGTAATCATGGCGTAAGACTGCATAGCGGCTAAAGGAACGGTCAGCCAACGGGTCCACATATTGATTTTCTGCCGACCGGCCTCTTCTTTCTGCATTTCTTCCAATTTGGGAATAATCATGGCTAAAAGCTGAAAAATAATTGAAGAGGTAATATAAGGGGCTATTCCCATCATAACAATTGAAAAATTCTGCATACCGCCGCCGGAAAACATGTTTAAAAGTCCTAAAATCTGATTGGAGCCAAAAAAATCGCGCAAAGCCTCAATGTTAACGCCCGGAATGGGAATATGAGCGGCAAACCTGAATATTACCAGCATCAGTAAAACAAACCCAATGTTCTTGCGCAAATCTTTAGCTTTCCAAATTTGTAAAAATTTATCTGCCAACATTTAAAATTATTATTTAATTATTTTACTTCTTACTTCTTACTTCCTCGCCCGCCCAACACATAGCGTGTGGGAGGGTTACTTCTTGTCCCTACCTTCAATCTGCTTTTTCACACTTTCACTCATTTTCACATCTTTAAATTTTAATCCCTTTAATTTTAATTCTTTATTTCCTAAAATCTTAACCGGTAATTTTATTTTACCAATTAATCCTTTTTTCAGCAATATCCTCGGATTAACTTCGCTGTTATCTTTAAAATTGCTGTTTATATCACTGGTACTCACAACCTGATTCTTCGGCTTATCCGACTTAAAACCTCTTTTTTTAGGAATTTGCCTAAGCATTTGTTTCATACCCACTCGTTTCAATCCGCTTACGCCTGAACGGGATTTTTGGCCTTTTTGCCCCCGGCCGCTATATGTTCCATGCCCGGAAGCGTTTCCTCTGCCTATGCGTTTTCTTTTCCTTGTTGCTCCCCGGCTTGGTTTAATTGTGTGTAATTTTAATGACATATATTTAAAAATATCTTTATTCCTTATTTCTTATCGTTTTTAACTTCTGACTTATTCTGATTATTTGATTTATCGTTTTTAATTTCAACTTTCTTTAATTTTTCCAACGCCCCAATGGTGCATTTGGCATTATTTACTTTATTGTTTGTTCCTAAAATTTTACTGGTAATATTTTTAACACCAGCCAATTCTAAAATAACTCTAACCACGCCTCCGGCAATAACTCCTCGGCCTTTTTGGGCCGGTTTAAATATAATTTTTGCCGCCCCAAATTTATGATAAATTTCGTGCGGTATGGTATCATTCACAATCGGAACATTAATAACATTTTTTTTCGCCTTATTAACCGCTTTGGTTACCGCCATGGTAACATCAGCGCCCTTGCATAAACCGATGCTAATTCTGCCTTTTTTATCTCCAATGGCAACACAGGCCCTAAAACTCATTCTTTTTCCGCCCGCCATAACTCTGGTAACCCTGGCTATATCCAATATTCTTTGCTCAAATTCTTCCTTTTTTTCATATCCTCTTTTTTTAAATATCTTTTTCGCCCGCCGCCTCTCTCCATAAATGCTTTTAGCAACCACTTTGGCTACATCAATATTGCCACTAACGTCGCTTTTCGTTTTGGAAACATCGGGAGCAAATGATTTCTTGGATGTTTCTCCCGTCTGTTTGGCCGATTGACTATTACCGCTATCTTTTGTATTATTTTTTTCTTCAATCATATATTAACAATTTAATATTAAAAATTTAACCCAGCTTCTCTGGCTCCGTCCGCTGCCGCCTTTACCCTCCCGTGATATTTATAACCGCCTCTGTCAAAAATAACGGTTTTTATATTCTTCTTAATCGCTTTGGCCGCCAAAATCTTTCCCAATTCAAAACTGTCGAAAACTTTATTGCCTGCCTTGCTTTTGGGGGGTAATTCCTTATAGCTCGCGCTAATTAAAGTTTTCCCCGACTCATCATCAATCAACTGCAAATACATTCCCCGGTTAGATTTGGATACGCTTAATCTGGGGATATCGGCCGTACCCTTAATTTTTGACCGCACTTTCCGGCAGCGCCTTAAATAATTAATTTTTTTACTTTTGTTATCCATAGTTGCTTAAACTAAAAACGCTTTGTTACTCTCCCTTCGCCGCCGCTTTCCCGACCTTTCGCCTAATTACTTCATCAATATATTTTATTCCCTTGCCTTTATATGGCTCCGGCTGCCTAATCTTTCTAATCTGAGCGGCAACTTCTCCAACGCACTGCTTATTTATTCCGCTCACGGTAAGAACATTACCCTCCACATTAACGGCTATATTTTCCGGCAAATTATATTCTACCGGATGAGAATAACCAACATTTAATATTAATTTTTTTTCGCTTATTGACGCCCTATAACCAACTCCATTTATTTCAAGCTTTTTTTCAAATCCCTCATTAACACCTATCACCATATTATTAATTAAACTGCGATAAAGTCCCCAAAAAGATTTCTCTTTCTTGTCCTCAATATTTTTAATACTGACTAAAATTTTATTATCATTAATATCAACTTTAACCAAACTATGAATCTTTTCTTTTAATTCCCCCTTCGGACCATTAACAATAATAAAATCTTTCTCAATTTTTGCTTGAGTTCCTATTGGCAATTCAATTGGTAATTTTCCTAATCTTGACATATAATTAAATAAATAATAATTTTACATTTAATATTTGCGACATTCGCATTCATACGAATCACCTTAAATCCGTACAAAATATTTGCATTAATGGTTTGATGTCATTTTAAAACGCACAGATTATATTGAATTAATAAACTTCACATATAACTTCACCGCCAACACCCCTTTTTTCCGCTTCCTTATTTGTCATTAGACCGCTTGAAGTAGAAATTATTGCTATTCCAAAATTATTTAAGACTGTTGGCAATTCTTTTTTATTCACATATATTTTTAAACCGGACTTGCTTATACGTTTTAATGACGATATTACCGGCTTTCCGCTCTTTTTATATTTTAATACAATCTTTAGTTTATCAAAAGAATTGGCCTTATTTTTTTTATTATCTTTAAGCGCGGAAATATTACTTTTTACTATTATTGCTTTTTGTATCCAACCTTCTCGCTCTAAAATCTTGGCAATTTCGTATTTTATTTTGCTCATAGGCAAAACTATCTCTGTATTTTTTATAAGAGACGCGTTCCTTATGCGTGTTAACATATCAGCGATTGGATCTATCATATTATTTTAATTTAATTGACAACTAATTATTAATTTTAATTGTTGGTTAAACATACTACCAGCTTGATTTTTTAATTCCGGGCAAATCGCCATTATCCGCCAACTCTCTAAAACAAATACGACATAAATTAAAATCACGCATAAATCCTCGGTTACGACCACAGCGCCAACAACGCCTTATTGTACGGGTTGAAAATTTTGGTTTTCTTTTAGCTTTTGCGATTAATGCTTTTCTTGCCATATATTTTAATCCTAATTAATCCGAATTATTATCCGAATGCTCCGAATTATTGAACTAATCCTGATTGTATTCATTCGGAGCATTCGGATTAATCCGTAAATTCGGATTATACTTTTTTAAACGGAAAACCTGTTAACTTAAATAATTCCAATCCTTCTTCTCTTGTTTTGGCGGTGTTAGCTATACATATCTCCAATCCATGGATATTTTCAACATCATCTACCTTTATTTCCGGAAAAGCCAGGTGCTCACGAAAGCCAACTGTTAAGGCGCCCGTCTTATCAACCGACTTTTGGCTAATCCCTCTGAAATCCCTGACTCTAGGAAATGATACATTAATTAATTTTTCCAAAAAATCATACATCCGACCACCCCTAATAGTAACCTTGGCTCCGATTAAATTACCTTCCCTTATTTTAAAAGATGAAACTGATTTCTTGGCCTTGGTCAAAACAGGCTTCTGCCCGGTTATTTTCATTAAATTCTTTTCTATATTTTCTATGTAAGCCTTTTCTTTGGTATGCCGACCAAAGCCGACATTAACCACTACCTTTTTAAATTTTGGCACTGCTAAATTATTTTTATAACCGAATTTCTCTTTCATTTTCGGCAATACTTCTTTTTTATATAATTCTTTTAATTTCATAAATTCGCATATGCCCGCCGCCGAGGTGGACAATAACGTAAATTAATCAATTATTTGTTTACATTTTTTGCAAACTCTAACTTTTTTTCTTTTTTTCCTATCTTTTCCTACGACCGCTTCCTCTAAATATTTATATCCGGTTCTGGCCGGCTGATTGCATTTGGGGCAAACCAACGTCATATTTGATAAATCCATAGGGGCCGGAAACTCAATTCTTTGCCCCTTTTCCCCCTGTTTTCTCGGCCGCATATGCTTAATTAGTAAATTTAGTCCTTCAATACTGGCCTTGTTTCGCACCGAAAAAACCTGTAAAACTTTTCCAGTCTTACCCTTATCTTTACCGGCTAATATTTTAATTTTATCGCCTTTCTTTATCTTCATAAAATTACAAATCTACAAATATATTCACAAATCTATCACCCCGCTAAAATGGGAGCCGCCACAATAAAATAAATACAAAAACGAGAAAAATTATTATTTAAATTTATTAAATTTCTATTAACCAATTATATTCACAATCGTCATGAGTTACGCGTTCCAGATTATACGATATCAACCAAATCCCAAAAATCAAATTGTTAATTAAAAATCGCAAATCGCAAATTACAAGACTTCCGGTGCCATTGAAGCTACTTTAAAATAACCCTTTCTTCTTACCTCGCGGGCAATCGGGCCAAAAATTCTGGTTGCTTTTGGTTCTTTTTTTTCTTTATCAACTACAACGCAGGCATTATCGTCAAAACGTAAATAACTCCCGTCTTTTCTCCTTATTTCTTTTTTGGTTCTGACAATAACAACCCTGACAACATCGCCCTTTTTTATGGCTGAATGCGGCACCGCTTCCTTAACGCTGGCGGTAATAATATCACCTACCCCGGCATAACGCCTCTTGGAGCCGCCTAAAACTTTAATACACAGTACCATCTTGGCTCCGCTGTTATCAGTAACTTTTATTTTGGATTCTTGCTGTATCATTTCAATTGAAAGCTATAAAATTGAAAGGTATAAAATTATTTAATTTACTTTCTACTTTATAAACTTTTAACTAGTATATTACCCGCCACCGCTTATCCTTAGACAGCGGGCGGCATTCAATAAAATTTACCTTATCCCCTTCTTTAAATTTATTTTTTTCATCATGCACTTTATATCTTTTGCTAACCACATATCTTTTTTTATATTTTGGGTGAATTATAACTCTATCAACTCTGGCTATTATCGTCTTATTCATTTTATCACTAACAACCAGACCGCTGAATTTCTTTCTAATAACCTTCTCTTTTTTATTAAAAATTTTTTGTTCTTCCTTTTTCATATATTAAAAATTATAAAAATAATTATCTTTCTATCTGGCTTTGCTCTTTCGCAGGCGCTTTTTCTTCTCCTTGCTTATTTAACAATATTAAAATTTGAGCAATTGTCTTTCTTATTTTCCTAATTTCCCTAACATTTTTAAGCTGCTTATTTGCATCCTTAAATCTTAAATCCCTTAGTTTGTCTCTTGATTCAGCTAAAATTTTATGTAAATCGCCTTTATTTTTCTTTTTTAATTCTTTAAACTCCATAAAATTACAAATTACAAATTCAATACAAATTGACAAATAAATATTTAAATTAAAATTAATTTCTACTGGCATCACTTTTTCCTCCCCTTTTTTAATTTTTGTTATTACTTTTTAACAAATCTGCACTTTACCGGCAATTTATGCATTGCTAAAATTAAAGCTTTTTTGGCCATTTCTTCCGATAATCCTTCAACCTCAAATAATATCATCCCCGGTTTAACCACGGCTACATAATGGTCAACCGCGCCCTTACCTTTGCCCATTGGAATCTCTCCTCCTTTTTTAGTAACCGGTTTGTCAGGAAAAATTCTAATCCATATTTTTCCGCCCTTCTTGGTATATTTGGTTATAACCCGACGAGCCGCTTCTATCTGCCTTGAGTTAATCCAGTGAGATTCTATACTTTTTAAACCGAAACTGCCGAAGTTTATATTTGTTAAACGGCCGGCCTTGCCACCTCGTTTCCCTTTGTGCGACTTTCTGTATTTAGTTTTTTTTGGCATTAACATAGTGATAATTCAAATTTACAAATGTTATTCAAATTTACAAATGTTATTTTTAAACCATTTACTCAAAAATATTTGTAGATTTGAATTCATTCGTAGATTTGGGTGTAATTACTTCGTCTTTTTCCCCACCACTTCACCGGCCTTTTCTTCCTTCTCAAACACCTCGCCTTTATATATCCATACTTTAACCCCAATACTTCCATATATAGTATGCGCCGTCCCTCGGGCATAGTCTATATTGGCCCGAAGGGTGTTTAGGGGAACTTTTCCTGATACTAATTTTTCACTTCTGGCAATTTCAGCTCCATTTAACCTCCCTCCGACTACAATCTTCACTCCCAAAGCACCGGCCCGCTCAACCCGGCCAACCGCCTGTTTCATTACCCTTCTAAACGGCATTCTTTTCTCAATATCTAAAATCATTGACTGAGCTATAATTTGAGCGCTTAAATTCGGCTGGCTAACTTCATTAATATTAATATTTATTTCACTTAATTTGACTATTTGGGGTCGAGATAAAAATTTTCTATGTATTTCTCTCTTTAAATCCTCGGCACCGGCTCCGCCACGTCCGATAATTAATCCTGGTTTGGCCGTAAAAATATTAATATTGATTTTATTTACACTTCTTTCAATCTCGATTCTGTCAACGCCGGCTTCTATTAATTTTTTTAATAAAAATTTCTTAATTTTAATATCCTGCTCAATATTTTTAATATAATTTTTACCATTACTAAACCACTTGGACGACCAAGTTCTTGTTATTCCCATTCTTAATATTTTTGGATTAACTTTTTTTCCCATAATAACTCCTATTATACTAATAAATGCAAAAGCCGCTAATCGCTAATTAATTTAAATTCGCATAAACATCTATTTGCGCATAGTATAACATTATCCGCTTTTTCTTCTAAATACCTTGCCTACAAATCCCTTTTTTCTTCCCCCTTCAATTTTTGTATGTTTGCCTTTTCCTTCCATCCTGGGATCAATAGCCTCCATTCCCTTTTCGGCTTCAATATTATCATCTTTATTTTGTTTCGCCGAATTATCGGAACGCGAATCAGACTCCCGGCCCTGCAAAACAGGTTTTGAGGCTTCTTTTTTTGGCTGTTTATCCAATTTTAAAGGGGACTCAATTTCTTGCTTTTTTGATTTTACTTTACCACTATCTTTTATTTCGGATAAAACTAAACTTATATTACTGCTTCTCTTTCTTATCGGAGTGGCCCGGCCATGGGCTCTTGGCATCCAGCGATGCAATGTCGGCCCCTCGTCTATTCTTATTTCCGATAACAACAAATTATCTTTGTCCAGTTCATAATTATGCTCTGCGTTAGCTATGGCCGAATTTATTAATTTAATTATCGGCCCCGCCGCCTTTTTATTAATAAATTTTAATTGGTCCAAAACATCTTTTATTTTCATCCCACGAATAACATCGGCCACTAAACGAACTTTTCTTGGCGACATTCTAATATATTTTGCTTTGGCGGTTATTTTCATATAATATACACTAATTGAACAAAAATAAACAAAAAAACTAATTTAAGATTATGCGCTTATATCAATATTTCGTTTTTTTTGTTCGTATTTATTCCTTTCGTGTTTATTTGTCTTTAGATTGCTCTTTGGCCATCTTTCCTCCGTGGCTGACGAACTTTCTGGTTGGCGAAAACTCTCCAAGTTTATGGCCAACCATATTTTCAACCACATAAACAGGGATATGTTGCCTTCCGTTATGGACCCCAATTGTAAAACCTACCATCTCCGGGGTAATTGTGCAAGACCTGTCCCATACTTTTATTATGGTTTTGTCTCCTGATTTTAAATCTTTAATTTTTTTTAATATTTTCGGGTTCACATAAGGACCCTTTTTTAAACTTCTTGACATAAAATATTACAAATTAGAAATTTTTTACCTGCCTCGCCAGCGGGCGGACAAATTTACAAATATTATTTACTATTTCATTAAATATCTCTAAAATAACAACCATTTTTAAACTTATTACCTTTAAAACTTTACTATAAATTTTATCTTCTCTTCTTACCTCGCTTCTTAACTATCAATTTATCCGACCGTTTACCCTTCTTTCTTGTTTTTATTCCTAAAGCCGGCTTCCCCCAAGGAGTTTTTGGATGCTTTAAGCCGATTGACTGGTTCCCTTCGCCACCGCCATGAGGATGATCTACCGGATTCATAGCCGAACCGCGAACAGTAGGTCTGATTCCCAAATGCCTTCTTCTACCGGCCGAACCCCATTTTATATGACGTTTATCAGGATTACTAATTTGACCGACGGTACACAAACACTCTTTTTTTATTAACCTGATTTCTCCTGAAGGAATTTTTATCTGCGCATATTTTTTATCAACGCCCATAACATAAACGGAATTCCCCGCCCCCCGCGCTATTTTTGCCCCCCGGCCCGGTTCAAACTCAATATTGCAAATAGCGATACCGGCTGGAATGTATTTAATCGGCATGGCATTCCCGACTTTAATTTCAATCTGTTTTTGGGAATTTATTATTTCATCTCCAACTTTTAAACCAGCCTGGGAAATAATATATCTCTTTTCCCCGTCCTTATAATTAAGCAACGCTATTCTGGCTCCACGGTTCGGGTCATATTCAATGCTGGCGACCTTAGCCGGAATATCAAATTTATCTCTTTTAAAATCAACAATTCTTATATATCTTTTCGCTCCGCCGCCCCTATGCCTAATTGTAATTTTTCCGCTTGAATTTCGCCCGCCTCTTCTTTTTTTAATCTTTATTAATTTTTTTTCAGGTTTCTTTTTGGTAATATCTAAAAAATCATCAAAGGTTGCGTGCCTTCTTGCCGGAGTAGTTGGTTTTACCTTTTTTATTCCCATATTCTTTCAATTGTCAATTGTCAATTACGAATTACGAATTTATAGTTTGTCTAAAATAAATTTGTAATTGCTAATTCGTAATTGCTAATTGATTTTAAACTCCTTCATAAATTTTTATACTCTTGCCTACCGGTAACTTTATTATCGCCTTTTTCCAGTCTTTTCTTTTGCCCTGAACCCGGCCATAACGCGTTTTCTTCCCCCTGACTTTTATTATATTAACATTAACCGGTTTAACTCCATAAACCTCCTGGATTGCTTTAGCTATTTCAATTTTATTCGCCTTTGGGGCCACTTGAAATATATATTTATTTTCAACGCCAACCGAACTTGCCTTTTCCGTTACCAATGGTTTAGCTAATATCTTATATGCATTATAATATTTTCTTGTTTTTTTAACGCTTTTCTCGGACCCACTAGCAGTAGTTTCAACCTTTAAATCTTTTCCTTTCTTAACGCCCGTGACTTTCCCCTCCGAATACAATCCTTTCATGCTTTTTTTATCTTCATGTTTTTTGGAATCATCAATATTGGAAAGTCTATTTACTTCTTTTTTCTTATCTTTATTATCTTTTCTTTTACTAAATATTCCCATATAATCTAAAAATTATCCCCATTATATTTCTTTTCCAAATTTTTAACACTTTCTTCTGTCAAAATTAAATTTTTATATTTTATTAAATCTAAAATATTTATATTATTTATATTGATTATCTTTACACCAGCCAAATTTCGACCGGAAAATTTAACTTTATCATCCTTTTTATCATTAATCATTAATAAACTTCGTTTTTGATTTTTTGATTTTATATCAACCTTCGGTTTACTTTTTACTATCCGGGCCTTACTTGGCTTAAAAACTTTTTTCTCTAAATTATCCAAAATATTATTAATAATTTTAGTTTTATACCCGTTTATCTCTAATTTATCTAATACCGCTAAATTATTGCTAATTGCCCTGTCGGACAAAACCATTAACAAGGCTTTCTGCTTCATTTTTTTATTTATTTTTTTCTTAAAATTTCTTTCCTTTCTGGGGCCAAAAGTAATGCCGCCGCCTATCCAAATAGGACTGCGGTTTGAACCCGCTCGGGCCCGGCCGGTTCCTTTCTGCCTCCACGGCTTTTTGCCTCCTCCTCGCACCTCGCTTCTGTCTTTTGTATGTGCCAAAACTTGCCGCTCGTTAGCCATTTGCGCCACTACCGCCTGATGCACTAGACCTTCATTCACTTTTACTCCAAAAATCTTGTCGGATAATTTAATATCTCCGACTTCTTCAATTTTTTGATTGTATATTTTAATATTAACTGACATAATTTATTGTAAATAAATAAACAGAAAATAATAAACAGATTATTTCTTACTTTCTTTATATTTTTTTATCTTCCGGTTTATCTTCAGATTCTTTAATTTGTGCGCCACTGGCTGTCTGCCCGCTACTTTCATTTTTTGCTTCCTCTACCTGTTCCTTGCTCTGTGTTCCCTGTTCTTTGATTTTCAGCTCTCCTTCTCCTGAAATTAATAATAACCCGTTTCTGGCTCCTGGAATCGCGCCTTTTATTAATAAAATATTATTTTCTTTGTCAATTTCCGCAACTTCTAAATTTGGTACAGTCACCCGGCCGCCGCCCATTCTTCCGGGCATTCTCTGTCCTTTGAAAACATGAGCCGGTCCGGTAGCGCCAATTGAGCCCGGCATCCGCAACTGGTCTTTGTTGCCGTGAGTTTTATCCTGGCCATGGAATCCATATCGCTTAACCACGCCGGCGAAACCCTTTCCCTTGGAAATCCCGACAACTTTAATTTTATCACCCGGCTCAAATATGCCAACGTCAATTTTATCACCCTTATTTATTTTTTCATCATTAACTCTAAATTCCCGTAAATATCTAAAATTATTCAAATTTTTTAAATGCCCTTTTTGCGGTTTTGAAATATTTTTCTCTTTTTTTCTGCCAAAACCAATCTGAACGGCCCGATACCCGTCTTTTTTTTCATCTTTTATCTGCACAACAACACAAGGACCAGCCTTAACTTTTGTTACTGCCGCTACCCTGCCTCCCTGCCAAACCTGGGTCATATCTATTTTTTTTCCTAATAAAAACTTCATAAACTCTTACAAATTACTAATCTATTACGAATTTAACAAATCTCAAAATATTAATTTATTATTAATCGCGATTATACTTTCTTCGCTGTAAAACAATAAACAGTAAACTAATATTTGTAGATTTGTACTTGATTTGTCCCGCCACCTTATTATATTTACTGTGGGTGGGATCCCGTCGTCGCCTCTGGCGTGACCCCGCAGAATGCGGTGGCCAAGGCGGTGATAATTCGTAGATACAAAAAACTGGTCTTTAAACGCAAAGCCAGCATATAAAAAACACTAAAATATTACTATTGTATGCTGAATTTTTGTTTTTTCTCCTAATCAATATTAATTCTTGTTTAAGCATTGTCCTTGTTTAATAAATTCAACAAGGAATTACCTAACCAATCATCAATATTTTTTATAATTAAATCTTCTAATTATTGCATTTTAATTTCCACATCAACACCGGCCGGTAAATTTAAATTGGTTAGATCTTCAATGGTCTTGGCCGATGGCTCAACTATATCAACCAACCTTTTGTGAATCCTCATTTCATACTGGTCTTTGGCTTTTTTATGAACAAAAGTGGAACGGTTAACGGTATATTTCCTTTTTTCAACCGGCAACGGTATGGGCCCGAAAATTTGCGCGCCGCTACGTTCAGCAGTGTCGATAATTGTTTTTGTGGATTGATCTATAATTTTGTGATCAAAAGCTTTAATTTTAATACGGATTTTTTGCTTAAAATCATTATTATTATTTCCACTTTTCTCCGTATTTTTACCATCATCTTTTTCTTTGCCTGGCATGTATTTTAATTTTAAATTATTAATTAAATTAATAAATATATTAGCAAATCCGTCTGCCAATCTCTTTTGGCTATATCACCTATTTTTAAAATTAATTTAAATAAACACTATAAAGCCCTCCGCTAAAAATCAAAGGGCTCTAAATATTTATTTCATAATTTTTGTTACCACGCCAGCGCCGACAGTTCTTCCGCCTTCCCTAATCGCAAATCTTTGCTTCTCTTCCAGAGCAATCGGAGCAATCAATTTTATTTTTAGATTTACGGTATCGCCCGGCATAACCATCTCGGTTCCTTCCGGAAGTTCAACTTCCCCGGTAACATCAGTCGTTCTAATATAAAACTGCGGTTTATATCCTTTGAAAAACGGCTTATGACGACCACCCTCTTCTTTGCTCAAAATATAAACTTCACCTTCAAATTCAGTATGAGGAGTGACTGTCCCCGGCTTGGCTAAAACCTGGCCTCGCTCCACCTCATCTTTCTTCGTGCCTCTTAACAATACTCCGGCATTATCACCGGCCCGTCCCTCATCCAACGATTTATTAAACATTTCTATTCCAGTAACAACTGTTTTTTGGGTCGCTTTTAGGCCGATAATTTCAATCTCATCATTTATTTTAACAATACCCCTCTCAATCCTCCCGGTTACAACCGTGCCGCGACCTTCAATGGAAAAAATATCTTCAATTGGCATCAAGAATGGTTTTTCAACATCACGCTTCGGCTCAGGTATATATTCATCCAAAGCTTTTATTAAATCAAGGATGGCCTGTGAATCATCACCGGTCGGATTTTCCAATGCTTTTAAGGCCGAGCCACGAATAATAGGAGTTTCATCGCCCGGAAATTCATATTTTTTAAGTAAATCTCTTATTTCTTCCTCTACTAAATCAATTAATTCCTTATCTTCAACCATATCACATTTATTCAAAAAGACAACAATATAAGGAACGCCTACTTGGCGAGCCAATAATATATGTTCTCTGGTTTGCGGCATGGGACCGTCGGTAGCAGCTACTACCAAGATAGAACCGTCCATCTGCGCTGCGCCAGTAATCATATTTTTTACATAATCGGCGTGTCCGGGGCAATCAACGTGCGCATAATGCTTATTCTCGGATTCATATTCAACATGGGCCGTAGCAATGGTAATGCCGCGCTCCCTTTCCTCGGGAGCGGCATCAATCTGGTCAACGGTTTTTTCCGATGCCCTTAGGCCCTTGGCGGCCAAAACTTTAAGTATGGCTGCTGTCAAAGTGGTTTTTCCATGATCAACGTGGCCAATAGTGCCAACATTAACATGGGGCTTTGTACGTTCAAATTTTTCTGCCATTTTTTTAATTTACGGCCCCTGCTACAATGGCAAGGTTACTATCCCGCGCAAGTTTTACAATTAAAATTGTAAAAAGGGGACACCAGCCGCTTGTGTTATTTATTATAATTTAATATTTAAATATTTATTATTTCTTCAGCTCCTTTTTTTATGTTTGGCGGTATAGCCCAACCCTTTCCTTCTTTCCCTCCCTTTTCTTCGTTGTCAAAGCCAATATCTTCTTCATTATAATAATACATATCTTCATCATCAATATCATCAAAATCATCAAAATCATTATTTGGAGAAGAACGACTGTTTTTCTTTATATTTTTATTCTCATTTTTATATTTATTATCGGTATCATTATCACTTTTCCAAATAGCTATATCCCGATTTATTTTATCAAGTAATTCATCTTCTGTCAAGTTCCTCACTTCTGAATAACCAATAACTAATTTCTCGTATTCATCTATGCTCATAATTACAAAAGCTTCTTCAGACATGGCGGTATCAACAACCATTACCCTGTCCCCGGTCTTTTTGGCTAAATTCATTGCTTTTTGTAATGTTTTGTCCATGAAATTATAATTTATTATCTAAATTTATATTTACTATTCTACACAAAATTTAATAATTCGTCAAATATAAAAATTTATTTAATTTAAAATATGGCCCACTTCAGAAAACAATCCTTAGCTGGGCCAATTCTCTCCCGGGCTGACTCTGGTTAACTGATGATTAAGATACTTTCCCTGCTCTTCTGACAAAATAGACGATTATGCCAATAACGGCACAAAATCCTCCCCAAATACCAAAAGCAACAATGGGAAATTTAAACCTGGAAACATTGGAAACAGTATTATATAAAAAAATCATATAAGCGACAACCAACATCCCTAAAACAGAAATAAATAAAGCCGACCGCCTTTCCAGTTAACAAAAGACATCCTCTTCGTTTCCATTTTATTCCTCCTTTAAAAAATAAAATGAGCATTACTATAT
>CAYMCJ010000003.1:0-1089 GCA_964388985.1 uncultured Gammaproteobacteria bacterium
ACCGGCATTTTCTCGGAAAAACCGGCCGGAATACTAATGGCCGGCAAACCAGCCAAAGAAGCGCCGGCCACAAATACATCCTCCAGATACATCTGCAAAGGATCGTCGGACTGCTGGCCGATTTTAAAAGCAATATGCGGAGAAGTCGGAGTTATAATAGCGTCCAAATTTTTTAATTCACTATCAAATTCTTCTTTGATTTTAGTTCTTACTTTTTGCGCCTGTAAATAATAGGCATCGTAATAGCCGGCTGATAAAGCATAAGTACCGAGCATAATTCTTCGCTTAGCTTCCGGTCCGAATCCCTTGCCTCTGGTTTTAAAATAAATATCTTTCAGGTTATCGGCCTGCTTTTCGGACAAACCGTATTTAATGCCGTCAAACCGGGCTAAATTAGAACTAATTTCCGAAGGAGTAATAATATAATAAACCGGAATGACATACTTGGTGTGCGGCAAACTTATTGATACAATTTCAACTCCTAATTCTTCTAATTTTTCAACGGCCTTATTTACAACGTCAAGCACTCCTTTTTCTATCCCTTTTAAAAAATATTCTTTAGGCAGGCCAATCTTAAGGCCTTTTATATTTTTATTAATTTCCTTATTATAATCAGGAACTTTAACGTCAGGGGCGGTGGCATCATTTTTATCAGAACCGGCTATCACTTTTAAAACAATTGCCATATCAACCACGGTTTTGGTTATAGCGCCGACTGTATCGGTTGAAGAAGTCATAGCTATCAGGCCAAAACGGGAATTACGGCCATAAGTCGGTTTTAAACCAACCACACCGCAAAGACCGGCCGGAAAACGGGTTGAGCCACCGGTATCGGTAGAAATGGAAAAAATACACATATCAGCCGCTACGGCCGCAGCCGAACCGCCGGAAGACCCGCCCGGCACCCGGGTTAAATTCCAGGGATTATGAGTGGGGCCAAAAGCGGAATTTTCCGTTGAAGCGCCATGCGCAAATTCATCCAAATTGGTTTTACCCAAGAGCACGGCTCCGGCTTGCTTTAATTTTTTTATAATAGTGGCATCATAAGGCGCAATATAATTTTCCAAAATTTTTGAAGCCGCCGTTGTT
>CAYMCJ010000003.1:1189-35445 GCA_964388985.1 uncultured Gammaproteobacteria bacterium
ATTGTTAATTTATTTAATTCCATAATTTAGCCACAAATTACAAATATTATACGAATTTACAAATAGATTATAATAAATTTATACTCAATAATAATAAAAAATTAATAGATAAATTATAAATTAAGTAATCTATAAAACTTTACACCTGTAGATGTAAAATTTACCAGTATTGCTAATTTTAAATTTGTTACTTTTAAATATGACTTTATCTGCTCGATATTCTTTTTTGAATAGTAATCTCCTCTTTTTATTTCTATAATAATTTTTCCCTCAACTAAAAAATCTAAAAAATTTCTACCCACAATATCACCTTTGTATTTTATCCGATAATATACTTGTTTTCTATAAGATAAACCCCTGCTTTTAAATCCGGCTTCAACAGCTCTGCAATATACTTTTTCTAAATGCCCATAGCCAAGTTCATTATATGTCTCAAACATTACTCCGATAATTTCATAGCTTAACTCCTTATAAACTATTTTGTTCCCTCCTTGCATATATTTGTAAATTTGTACTTGATTTGTAATTCGTGGCTATTCTAGTACCCTCTTTACCCTTACCTGCCCGTCTTCCAGCTCCGGCGCTTCGGCCAGAGCTTTCTTTCTTTCTTCAGAATCCCAATCTTTAATCTTATCTTCACGCATTATATTTTCCAGCCCGGTTACCTGCGCTGTCGGCTCTATTTCCTTAGTATCAACTTCTTTTAAACGGTCTATATAATTTAAAATATCCGACAACTGACTGCCGTATTTTTTTAACTCAGCCTCACTTAACTCTAACCGAGCCAATTCCGCAATATGTTTAATTTCGTTTTTGGTTAACTTCATAATAATGTCCACAAATTACGAATCCTATACAAATTTACAAATACTCTATACATAAATTTGTACTTAATTTGTAATTCGTGGATTATAACATTTTTCTAAATTCCTTCTCATTAATTATTTTTACCCCCAACTTTTTCGCCTTATCGTATTTACTGCCGGGTTGGCGGCCGGCGACAACATAATCGGTTTTTTGGCTGACCGACGAGGAAACACTGCCGCCCAATTCCCTTATTTTAGCTTTTGCCTGCTCTCTTGTCAAACTATCCAACGAACCGGTTAAAACAAACTGCTGACCCCCAAAAATCTGTTGCCGATTTCCAGTCACCAACCGCCTGACCTTAAGACCATTTTCTTCTAATTTTTTCAGTAAGGCTAAATTTTTATCATTATGAAACCAGCCATACACGCTCTTAGCCATAATTCCGCCAAAATCAAAAATACTGTCAATTTCTTCCTGGCCGGCCTTCTTAATTTTTTCTAAACCGCCAAATCGCTTAGCCAATTCAATCGCCGACTCCTCTCCCAAGTGCCTTATCCCCAAACCGATTAAAAACCGATCCAAATCAATTAATTTTTTGGCCTGAATAGCTTTAACTAAATTTTCCGCCGACTTATCGGCAAATCTTTCCAGCGGCTTTAAATCTTCTATTTTCAAAGTATAAAAATCCGCCGCATCACGAACCAATCCTTCTTTTACCAACTGCTCAATAATCTTTTTGCCCAGACCTTCTATGTCAAGCGCCCCTTTTGACGCCCAGTGGATTAATCTCCTTAAATTCACGGCATAACAATTTTTGTTGGAGCATCTATGGGCCACCTCGCCGGTGATTTTTTCAATATTACTGCCACATATCAGACATTTCTTTGGCACTAAAATATTCTTCTCGCTTCCATCTCTCAAATTTGATAATGATTTTACAACTTTGGGAATAACATCGCCGGCGCGCTCAACAATTACCGTATCCCCGATTTTAAGGCCTAAACGTTTAATTTCGTCCATGTTATGCAGACTGGCATGACTTATAATTACGCCGCCAACCCCGACCGGCTCTAATGATGCTATCGGAGTTATTACCCCGGTTCGCCCCACCTGCCAGGAAACATCTTTTACCTTGGTGGTTGCCTGTTCGGCCGCGAATTTATAAGCCATTATATAGCGCGGACCCTTTCCGACTGTTCCCAAAACAGGCCATAAATTCAAATCATTAACTTTTATCACTGTGCCGTCCGTTTCAAAAGGGAGACCATCTCTCTCTCCGCCCGCTTTACGATAAAAATCAAAAACCTCATCTAAATTCCGACAATATTTATTCTGTTTGACTGTTTTAAATCCCAAAAGATTTGTTAATTTGCTTTCCTGCTCCCTGGTTTTTAAACTTAGGTCGGTAATCAGAGAGTAAGCATAAAAGTCTAATTTTCTTTCTCCGGCCAAGGCCGGATCCAGCTGGCGAATTGAACCGGCCGCGCCGTTGCGTGGGTTGGAAAGTACTGGCTGGTCTTCTTTCTTATATTTTTTATTAAGTTCCGCAAATATCTTTTTCGGCATAATCGCTTCCCCGCGAATTTCAACAACCCCATTTTTTAAAGCACCCGAAATTTCTTCTCTCTGCGTTTTATCAAACCCAATTTTTTTCATCTCGACTTCTTTTACTAAACGGAGTTTTAAAGGAATACTTTCAATGGTTTTTAAATTTTGCGTCACCTCCTCGCCAACCCGGCCATCACCCCGGGTGGCTCCTAAAACTAACCTGCCTTTTTCATATTTTAAATTTACCGCCAATCCGTCAAGCTTTAGCTCACAGTAATAATCCAATTTTTTATTTCTAAATCTATAGTTTTCATCCTTTATTTTTTCCAGTCTTTTTTCCCAGTCTTTCATATCCTCCGGCGAAAAAGCGTCAAACAAAGACATCATCGGGGAAGAATGCTCAACTTTCTTAAATTTATCCAACGGCTGACCGGCGATTCTCTGCGTCGGCGAATCAGGCGTAATAAATTCAGGGTATTGCATCTCAAGCTTAAATAATTCGTTTTTTAAGCTATCACTCGCTCCGTCACTAATCTCGGATTTGTCTAAAACATGATAAAAATAGCGATGATGGTTAATCTCGCTTTTTAATTTTTCTATGCGCTTTTTTATTTTATTTTTGTCCATAAATTTTTCCGGCTTTACTCCGTATATATTATTTCCAGGCTTCTTTGCGTATTTTCATAATCTCCCACTGATTTAAAAAAAATATACATATCCGTAGTTGAACTGGCATAATTTACATTATACACGCTGCCATTGCTTAAAATTTGTTCGGTCAAATTACAATTGCCGCAAATTACCGGTAAAGTGCTGAAATCCAGGCATTCTCCACTGTTGGCGCAAGCGGAAAAATCAAACTCGCTCTTTCTTCTAACCCACAATCCCCTTTCAACCCCGGCCTCTGAAGCAAAGTAAGCCTTAGTGGAATACCCTTGAGTTCGACTCATTTTTATTCCCGACACCACTAAACTGGCCGCGCCCAAAGAAACAACTAAAATACTGGCCACTATCATTAAAGCTATAAACAAAACAACGCCCTGCTCATTAATTATTTTATTATTAATACATTTCATTATTATTTGTTTAATTTATTATAAATTAACACAAATTACTTTTTAAAAAATAAAATTACTATTATTTCTCCCTTATATTTATCATATTTTTGCGGGATTCTGTTAAATAAATCATTGTATTATTCGTAATAACGGGATGAGACTGTTGTCTGCATTATTATTTCCTGGCCATGCATCTCTTTTCCGATTGCTTTAATCTTCATTTTCATGGTCGCGGTCGGCTGACCGACTGATGAATCCCCCTGGATAAAAAATTTTAAATCACTGACTTCAATCTTGCTGGATGTAACATAGCCGGAATTACCATTACGGCTGATTTCTAATCTAGAACCATCTAATTGATAAGTTACACATTCATCATGATAATTTTTAAAATACAGGCTATCGCTATCTGCGTTAACGCCGTAAACACTATTAAGGCCGCAAGCGCCATCATCTTTTTGCGCCATTCGCATCTCTTTGGATATCATCTCAAAAGCATAACGCATACTTTCCTGCACATTTTGCGCTGATATAGCGTTTCTTTGCCCCTCAATAACCATCTTAAAAGTCTCGGTGGCTATAAGCACAATAACCGAAAATATGGCTACTGATACAACCATCTCAAATAATGACGTCCCCTTTTTATTTTTATATATTAAACTTAACATAAAATAAAATTTAAAATTAGAAACTACCGCCAATCATACAATACAGTATCGGCTACATAATTATAAATGTTGCCGCGGTCCGGCCATTCAATTCGGCAGGAAACATTGATATGTTCCGTGTCTGACTCGGTAATAGTAATTAACCGACTGAAATTACTATCGGGTTCACTAACGTCATATAAATAAAATTCTTCTCCGGTATTGGTTTTAATCTGCAATTTAGCTTCTTCCATCCCGGAAACACTATTAATATATCCGGTATAATCATTAACATAATTTCCAGCCGTTAAACCATCATTCCAGATTATTCCGTTCAGCCAATTATTATCCCGTTTATTTCTAATGAGTTCCAAACCTTCCTGCGCTAACTGTGAAGCTATTAAATTATTTTTATTAACATATTGAATTTGTATATTTTGTACAACCAAAGACATAATTCCCACCAGGCCGGTGGCAATAATAAAAATAACCGTAATTATCTCTAAAATTGAAAAGCCATATTTCATTGTTATATTGTTATATTGTTTCATTGTTATATTATTAAATCACAAATCCAAAATTACAAATAATAAATAAATCCAAAATTGCAATAACCAAAATTCAAAACAAATTTTATTTTTTAAGTTTTAAACATTTGAATTTCGGGTTTGTGATTTATTTGTTGTTTGGTACTTTGAATTTGTAATTTTTATCCCCTTGGATTCCCGCTTTCGCGGGAATGACAATAGTGAGACATTAACATTATTAAGCTGTAAAAAATTTTTACCATAAAATTTAAAAACCATATAGCCATATAACAATATAATCATATAGCAATAAAATTTCAATCAATGACATCAATTAATCCTAAAAAATTAACTTCAATCGTTTTTACGGATTCCCCGTCGCTTAATTCTATTTGCACCAAATTATTATTAGAACCGCTACTGTCAATAATCCAAATGATTGGGTCGGGCGGCTCAAAACTAATATCAGCCGAACTACCGCTTCCAATAATAATATCATTTATTTTAACGCCGGCCGGCAAGCTTATTGTCTCGTATTCTTCGGTTAGTTGATTACAAATTCCGTCTCCGTTAACATCGGCAAAAACAATATAATTTTCCGGGTCTAAAACAGAAAAATGTATTCCCCACCCTCCCTTAGGGGCGTCACTATCAAATTTTTTCAGACCAAGGGAATAATTCTGGGCAAATCTTATGTCGCTGGCCAATTTTTGGGCGGACATAATCAGTTCAGACCGCTTCTTTGTGCCATGATAATTAGCCAAAAAAAGACTGGAAATCATCGCAATAATGGAAATTCCCACTACAAATTCAATAAGCGAAAAACCACGCCTCTCATTCTTTAAAAAAATACTAAATTCAGAGAAAAAAAATTTTTTGTTTTTAATTTTTGTATCCATAACTTATTATAGGACTGTCGCCGAGTGCGCTTTTGAAGCGAAAATTTAAAAAATCAAAAAAAATTTTATACAATCTTTGAGGTTTACCTGAAAGTTAAACTAAAAAAAATTAGAAAAAATTTTACTGATTTTTTGGATTTATAGCCAAAACGATATTCGGCGACAATCCCATTATATATTTTACCATATTCTAAACAAAAATAAAAATCCCAAATTAGGGATTTTAATGTAAAAACCAAACAAGACAAACAAAATGAGTTAATATTTAAAATTAAACTACCACCGGCCAGGCCGGTGGAATTACCGGCGATATGGACTTTGTCCTGCGATAATAAAGCTTCTCTGTCATTTCGGAACCAGCACACCGTCACCCTGGAGCGCAGCGATAGGGTCCCGAAATATTATAGTTAGTCATTTTAAAATCTCTTTCTCTTTCCGCCGGGATTCTATCGCTCCTTGCAGCCGCTCCAGAATGACGGTGGGAAAACCCCGAGGATAACAAGAGAAAAAACTGACTTCGTCCGCAATATGTAACCGTGGACGACCGACTTCGTCGGTGGATTTCTTTATTTATTAAATTTTATATTTTAAAACTCAATTATTTAACCTCTCTCCATTTCGGTAAATCAGGACATGGATTTATTGACACTGTTTCGCTGGATATTCCTTCTGTTTCCGCGACTACTTTATAATAATATATCATTCCCGACCCGATATTATTATCTTCATATTCATAATTACTTTGGCCGGAAACATAATCAACTGTAGCTATCGGACTGCCCCACGGCTCCGCTCCTGTCTGATTTCTAAAAATTTTATAATAATCAATCCCTGAACCGATTTGTGTCCAGGTTAAAACAACCCGGTCACAATTAAAATCAGTTATACCGCCCAAAACCGGGGGACAGTAACTTGTGGCTCCGCTGGCAATATTGCTCCAGTCAGAATCATTACCGCCTTCGCCCAGCGCCTTAACCCGAAAATCATAAATTGTGCTTGGCGGCATAGAAATTATGCAATAATTTACATTAATGCCCGTGCTACAACCCGACAAATTATCCCAAAAACTTCCGCCGTCACTACTATACTGACCTTGAAATCCTATTTCATTGTCGGAATTATCAGTCCAGGTAAGCCGCATAACAGTGCACTCGGAAGCATTGGCCGTTAGATTCGTCGGCGCCAACGGAACCGGACTGTCATAAATTACTTTATAATCGGAGCTGGCGCAAGAACTATCATTTAAACAATTAAAACTAATCCAACCGACTCCAGTATCGTTGTCATTCCTGTTCCAGGCCCAACCGCTAAACTCGCCTGAAACATTGTCAATTATTGTCCCATCGCTCCAGCTACCGCTCATTTTAATCCAGCCGTCATCTCCTAAGGACAAAATTTTTGCCCAGCCGATAACTACCTCCGTTACTCTGTCATAATTTGTTGAATTCGGGGGAAAACCGGGGTAAGGCGCGTCAGGAGAAAAATCTATCCAACCGACATTGGAGCTCCAGGCATAACCGGAAAAATTCCCTGTTACCGGGTCAATACTTACTCCATAATCAAATGCCCGGATGGTTGAATTGTCGCCCCCGCAACCATTAACCATCGCATCGGTATCAACAAACCCATTATCGTCCGTATCACAATCCGTTGAATTAAAACTAATCCAGCCATAATTTTCGCTCCAGGCAAAGCCGGAAATATTATCGTTCGCGCTGGCCTCGGCAATTTCATAATCGTTCTGGAATTTATAAAAAACAATACCCGAACTAATTAGTATCGCTAATAAAAAACACGCTAAGCCGATTATCCAAGTTTTTAGTTTAAAAAAATCACACATATTGTTTTTTTGAAATCGCCAGATGGCTAAATGGCATTTATTTATATTAAATGCGGCGCAAAAATAATAATTCCAATAATAATCGCTATGATGGAAGCGAGCATTACGGCCGCGGCCATAATATCCTTTATTTCCTTGACATAACCGTTAATTCTCGGCTTTAAAACATCGGTTATTCTCTCAACCGAGCTATTTACTATTTCCATTAATATAACCAGACCAATAACTAAAATTAAAATTATCCATTCCAACCGGCTTATTTTAAAATATAAACCCAATAAAATTATTATTAAACCAACCAAGCTTTGGATTTTTAAATTTTGCTCTTCGTGAAATGTCTTAAATAATCCCCGAAAAGCATATTTAAAACTCTTAAATAATCTCTTTATTTTAATCATAAATGGTTAATTATAATAATCAACATACAACACTCAATATTCATTCAACTCTCAATATTATAATATTCAATTGGATATTAATTTATTTAATATTGAATGAATATTGGATATTGAATATTACAATTGACTTATAATTTTTTCCCCCATCTTTATCATTTTCTCTTTTTCCCCGGCCGTATCATCGTCATAGCCCAGCAAATGGAGCAAACCATGAACCAAAATAAACACAAGCTCCTGTTTTGTATTATTATTAAATTTTTTCGCTTGTCTTTTTGTTTGGCTGTAATTAATTATTACTTCTCCTAAAAAATCCTCATCGCCGACAAAGGCCAAAACATCGGTTATTTTATCTATCTTTCGATATTTTTTATTCAACTGGCGAATTTTTTTATCCCCGACAAAGGCGATTGACACTGTATATCTCTTTCTTCCCTTTACATTCAAAAACTTTTCACTAACTTTTTTAATAAGCCTTAAATCAATATTACTTCTTGTCTTGTTGTTTATCTCAATCATTTTAATAATTTTACAATAAAAAGAACTTTAATAATTAACTTTCAATATTAAAACTTTTAATAAACATATCAAAAATATTTTTATAAATCAGCGCGTCGTCAACTTCGGGTCCGTAGGTCAAAACAAAAAGGTATTCATTTTTAATATCCGACAAATAAACTACCAGTTCGTCATCGCTTTTCAAGCCGTGCCAGCTATCAGTATCAATTATTTTACCCTCATCTATTTCATCAAGCTCAAACTGTTGTTTATACCAATCATCAACCAACTGATTATCAACATTGGGACGCACAATTATTTGAAAAAAACTATTATCATCCGATTTAAACATAACCGAGTCCTCCCCGCCCATATTAATTTTCTGCCAGCCAAGAGGATAATATACATTGTAGCCGAATGTTTTATTATAATATTCCAAAATATTTTCATTATCAACCAACCTGCCTTTACCGGTTGGATTATAAAAATTTATTAATTCGGTCAGGTCATCGTATCCGTCCCGGTCGCTATCTTTCATGGAGCTGCTGCACCCCAATAAAATTTCCTCTTTATCAAACAAACCATCTCCGTCGCTATCCTCGTTGGTGACAATTGTGCCGGGTAAAGTTGAAGTTGCCTGAAAATCTATCTCGGGTTCCATGATTTTGTCGGTCGTGGTTGATGTATCCGGCTCAATTAAAGTGGGTAGCCCTTCTTCGGTTGTGGTTGAACCGCTATCCTTCCCAGGGCTCTCTTGCTTATCATCGGAAAATTCTTCAGACTTTTCTCCGGTATATGTTTCACTATCCTTATTAAGCGGCTCTTCTTTTTTCTCCGTAGAATTAAAAAAATAAAAATAAACCAAAATACTGGCAACAATAATAAAAACTATTCCGCTAATAATAATAGCCGACCCGGCCCTTTTTGCTTTTTGAGACTGGGGATTTACAAATCGAAATTTTTCCGGCATCACATGGACGGCTATATTTTTATTAATTTTATCTTCGTATTCCTCTTCTTTTTTTTCATATTCCTCTTTTTTTGCTTCCTTTACGGTCTTGTTTCCAATTTCTTTCTTTTTAAAAAAATTAAACATATATTTTATATTAATAAACAACATCCAATGATCAAATTCCAAACAAATATCAATAATAAAATATTCAATACCAAAACATTCATTCAATATTTAATAAATTAATATCCAATTTAACATTGGAACATTGAGGGTTGATAAATATTGAATTTTGATTAATTTAATATTGTTTGATTATTGGTGCTTAATTATTGATTATTATAAATGAATATATTATTTTATATCCTAAGCCTGTTTGGGATTATATCCATTTTTTATTTCTTCACCGTCTAAATAACCGTCGCCGTCAGTATCGGCCTTAAGCGGATCGGTTTGGTATGTTTTAACTTCTTCATAATCGGATAACCCATCAATATCGGTATCAATTTTAAGAATATCGGTTCCAAATCCCTCTTCTTCGCTATCCAATAAGCCGTCGCCGTCAGTATCTTTCTGACCTGTATAATCATCTCCAACTTCGTTTAACCCATCGCCAACTTCTTTATTGATCGGCAGCTTCAGCAGTTTACCTTCTCCTTTGGGATTGTTTCCTGCTTTAATCTCTTCACCGTCTAAATAGCCGTCGCCGTCAGTATCGGCGTTAAGCGGATCGGTTTGATATACCTTAACTTCTTCCCGGTCAAACAAGCCGTCGTCATCAGTATCAACGCTATTAATATCAATCCCCAATTCTTTTTCTTCTTCATCGGTTAAACCGTCGCCGTCGGTATCAAGCAATTTATTTTTTTCACTTTTTGGTTCTTCGGCTGTATTTTCGACGGTATCATAATTACTCTCGCCGCCGATAGCCTGATTATCGTCTTCGGCTTTATTAATATTATAGCTGTCTTCATTTTTCTGAAGCGGCGAAATAAAACTAAGCTTGCTTAAACCCCAAAAAATTATTAAAACACCCGCCAAAAGGCCCACTATCATTATAGCAAAAATAATAATCTTTTTCACGTTTTCTTTTTCCAATACATTTCTTTCTTTATAATCATTTTTTAATCCCTGGCTTTCTAATGCTTTTAGTTTAAACAATCCCGGCTTTTCCCGGTCAGCATTTTTATCGGTCTCGGAAAAAATATCTTCAACCGGCCTATTTGATAAATTAGCCGCGCCTAACCGCGCCTTTTGATTATTTTCATTATTTAAAGGCTGCCCCGCGCTCTTTAACTCCGGTTTGACCAACCTATCGCCGACTATATCATTTTTATTGTTTAAATTATCAAACATAAAATTTTTTATTAAAGACAACCAAACAACTGCTTAATCACTTTTTAATATTAATAATATTCTACGGCCCAATAAGGCAATAGGCCTGCTCCGGCGGAGTTACTAAATTAGCATAACCGGTTTCCAACACGGCGCATATTCTATAGGCCAAACCTTCGCTGTCCGCGATGTAAGTATACACAAAGCTGCCATTCGGCAAAACCGGAGGACTAGAAGTGGAAATTGTTCCGGCAAAACTTTTTTTGCTCTCATCCCAACAAGTAGTGACATTGTAGTTATAGGTCTGATTGCAATAAGAGGTTGTTGCCGGACAGCATTCTCCCATTTTATTAATCGGGTCAACCGGCATAATTATATCAAGTTCCTCGGCTAATTCTTCCTGCCAACTCGGCCAAACTGATGTTGTTCTACTTGACAAGTATGTTCCGGCCTCCAATTTTGGATAATAACCATTAGTACTTGAGGCTATTTCTAAATTTATTTTAGTTTTGGCCAAATCAGCTAATCTTTTAGTATCACGAATAATTTTCGCTTTCTGACTTTGGCAATATTCACCAAGCGGACAATCCGAATTGTAAATACATTTTTTTGTATTGGTTAACGAGCACTCTCCGGCGCCATAAATATCAAAAATATTATAATTAAATTTCCAATTGGAAATGAGATGACTAATAATTTCCAAAGTTTCCTGCTGGGCATCCTGATTATACGAGATTAAATAAATATTGGTATAAAATTCATTATTATCGCTAATATTAGCTGCGTTAACATAAACTGTCCTGCCTTCGCGCACTGCTTCATATCCGTCAACAATTAATGATTGCGTAGAGCCGGAAAAACCTTGTTTTTCATACCAAAGCAAGGGAGAATAATGTTCCGGGTTGGGAACTACCCGCACGGCAATGGCGTCAAAACTGCTTTCCGCCAAAACATCATTTGTATTTGTATTTTCCGGATAACAAAAAAATAAAGCAAAAAACAACAGCAATATTAAAAATAACATTTTAACGCTTAATTTAATTTTACTTTTTGACAAATTAAATCTCATAAACCAAATTTTAGGTTCTTATTAATCTTCCGGGGTTGCATTTTTTTCTTCTGTCGAATTGCTTTCGGACCCGTCAAGACTGATTGATTTAACTATAAAATAATAGGTTGAATTATTTATTAAATTATTAATAATCTGCGGATTGACGGCTGTCCCGGGCGTACTGGTGGGAACCTCCTGAGTATACGGTCCACCCTCGGCTAAACCATAATAAATATTATATTCCGCCACGCCAACGCCGTCGCAACTCCAGGTCAATTCAGCTTCTCCGTTGCCGCCAACAATGCTTAAATTATTCGGAAAACTAAACGGTCTGGCGCTAACTTCATTTGAAAAATCAATATTTTCATACCAATCCGCATTGACTGATTTTACCGCAAAATAATAAGTCAGGCCGTTTGTCAAGCCGCTAATAATCTGTGGGCTGACGGCTGTCCCGGGCATAACACTTTCCTCATGATTGCTATAATTACCCGGATTCAAGCCATAATAAATATTGTAGCCACCAGCTCCGTCAGCCGCCTCCCAGCTTAATTTTATTTCCTGGTCTCCAATTTTAACAACACTAAATCCGCTAACAGAGGAAAATGGAATGGCTGATTCATAATCAATATCGCTTTCATTGCCATAAATATCATAACCAACTATACCAAAACAATATTCTACGCCGTTCATAAGACCGGACACGCTTGTTGTATTAATAGCGGTCGCGCCGGGCATGGCCGGTGCTGAAGCTCCAAATTTTACACTTTCATCACATATACCGCTTTTAGCTTTATAATAAATCCTAAAACTAATTGCATCACCATGGCTATTATCTTCCCACACTACATCAACCTTGCTATCTTTCGGAGTTATAGAATCAATAACCGGGCCGTCAGGAGATTCAGTATCTTTTGGGGTGGCGGAAACCTCGTTTGAATATTCGCTTTCAGCTCCGCTGGCATACTCGGCCGTAATCACAAAATAATAAGTTGTGTTATTAGTTAAATTATCAACAATAAACGGAATGACGGGTGAATGCGCCCGAGGGGTAGAAGTTGAATACGAATAAGAGCCAGAATTAATCCCGTAATATATATTATATTTATCCAAAATCTCACCGGCCGGAGGCGTAATCCCACTCCAAATTAAGGCCGCCTTATTTCCCTGCGCCAAAGATGAATTGGTGGTAGTAGCCAAATTTATCCCCGAAGCATTTGGTAATTCTTCCCTGAAAAAATAGGACTCTTTTAATAAACTATATTCACAAAAACCTTCCCCGCAAATATCTCCAACCCCCTGGCCGATACAATTATATTGAGAATCGGTACATTCCAAATTAGCGCCTCTTATAATGGTGTCGTCGCTTAAAATTGCGGGCAAATCATCGGCTGTGCCAAATCCGCCTGAATCACGGCAATAATATAATTCATAATTGGTGTTGAAGCAGCCCTGGTCAGAAATAGTGCAGTTAGCGGCCGTATCTTGCCACGGTGCCCAGGTACCGTCATCTCTGATTGGCGGCCAAGGATTCTCGCAAACAAATACTCGCACCGTTGATGTGCCCGTCTTAGAGCCTCCTCCGGAAACATTAGCGGTAGCATTAATAAAGGTTTTGCCATCGGTAACGCCGCTTTGCGCTATAATTAACTGCGAACTGCTGGCGCTATCAAAAGGAACATTGGCGGGAAACATATAGGCGGAGGTTGTGGCTACAATACTTCTATTGTCTATTGACCAAATCCAATCCCACCACCGGCCTTCAACCGGCACAATAATCTGCCGGCCGGCCATCTCCGAAGCCGATGCCTTAGCAACAAAAACCTTATCACTGTCTTTAGCGGTATCAAAAGTAGGGTCATCTGGATTATAATCATTTTCATTAAGATCATTCTTTGTTGTCTGAAATAAATATGGATTTGGCTCTATTTCAACATCATTAATCTGGCAAAAAGTGGCGTCATATTGCGTACTATAAGTAGTAAATTGCCAAATATATGAATTAGTAAAAGTCAAACCATTAAATTCGGAAGCATCGCTTATGGGACTGCTGGTGGCATTCATGCCCACATCCCAATGGCTCAATACGCCGCTATTGCTATCTAAATCTTTATCTCCTTTTATAATAACATAATACTTCCTGGAGGCAGCCATTAATTTATTGGGAGAAAACGTTAATTTGGTCTTTTTGTTTGCTGTTTGTTCTCCGCTAACAACGCCTTCAATAGCGCAATAATTATGGTCAGGGTCAGACAGTTCGGCCAAAACGCTTTTTCCTCTAAATATTGAAATAAATTTATTTTTAAAAGTTCTGATAACTTTATTAAAAATTTTAACGAAAATATTTCTTTTGACCGGCAATTCTCCGTTAAAAGCCAAATAAACCGTCCCGCCGGGGCACATTTCCTCTTCGTAATCTCCGATAACAATTACATTGCCCGTAAAACTGTTTATATCCATTTTTTGGTCAAAAGTAGCCGATATCTGCGCATTACGGCAAACGCTATCGGTATTGTTGGCCGGCATAATGTTTTCTATATAAGGTCTGGTTCGGCAGCAGGTATCAGAGCCACAACCAGCAGCCTCAATGTCTCCGCAATGACTATCTTGACCGCAGCCGCAACAAAGCCCGCGCTCATCAGTCTGAGCAGTACAGGGTTCAATGTTTGACTGGCATTTTAACTTTGTTGTCGCGTCTCCGGTAACAATCTCTCCGCATTTATCATCACCCGGGTCGCAACAGCAACGACAATCAGAGCCCGATTTGTCCAAACAATCCAAATATTCACCGCAACTATCCAAGCCGGTCTGGCACATGGGCGGGTCAAGGGTTTTTTTACATTCTGCTCCTATGGGATAAGCCGGCCCGGCAATACATTTCGCTTCACAAGTGCTGGTGGCCGTAAATACCCTGCCGGTAGAACTGGCTATTTTAATATAATCAGGAAATAATCCATAACACCCATTGGCAAAATTTTCATCGCAGCGATAATAAGCGCAATAATAATCAGTTGCATTGGCCGCTCCCTCTAATTCTTGAAAACCCGACTCTCCCTTGCAATTATCAAAATTCATCGCGTCAACACAACAGGTAGTATGATGAAACGAACATAAATTAGTAGTTGACAACTGATTACAATCACTGCAAATACCGTCGGGGTAGCCATCGCCGTCATTGTCATCACCGACATTAACATCACAAAATTTTCCAGTGCTGGTAGTACAATTACAGGCCTGGTCTGATAAAATTTGTTCTGTGGCCGATATGGCTCCATCTCCATTGCTGTCAATCCGGCAACCGGAACAATGTCCATAAGTATTGGTATCAACACTGGCCGCGTCACTGCCGCAATTTCCCGTACAACTTAAAGTGGCGCAACAATCCTGACTGGCATTACTAATCCGGCAGCAGCATTCGCACTGGTTGATAGGAGTATTATACTCGCATATATCTGAATTACAGCTTGAGCCGGCCGGACATACTTCCCCGCCGATATAGCACTTGCCTTGATTGTCCGCCGCTCCCTCCGCTTCACAGTCAAAACCACTGCTGCACGGATTACAGACTTGAGGGGTTGACGGGGTTAAGGCTGGGTCTACCAGGGTACACCAGCCGTTAACAGCCAATTCCCAATTGCTATTGGGGCAGCTTTTTAGCCCGGGATTAATCTGCCAATAATAATTGGCTCCAACCTGTCGGCATTGAGCGCCGGTATAACCGGCCGGCAAACTGATAGAGTCGCCGCCAATCGCAAATGAGGCCCCTTCGTAAACAGAGCAGGCGGTTGTTAGAGCGCCACTATCCGCTCGGCATTTATTGGCTAACGCGTCAAAGACGCAATTGGTCCCGCATTGGCTGCCATATCTGTCGCTACAATAATTATTGCCGCAAACGCCGGCGCTGGTTATACGCCCCAGGCTGCATTGTCCTTTGGAATTTGGGCAAAACTCATTTTCGGCGCAATGGCCGGTTTGCAAAGCCCAGCCCAAACAGCTTTCGGCTGGAGTTGAAGGCGGCGTTGTTGAGCCGGTGCTAAAATCCCATTCATAAACAGAGCTGGCTATCAAAGCATAACACTCATCAATGTCTGATTTGCATCTCCCTTTAAAAGTCCCGCCGGGACAACAAACATTACCAGTCCCGCAATGCTCGTCCTTGGTGCAGGTTCCAATATTAAAATTTAGGCCATTACCAGCTGTCCCCGATGAGCCTTTTACTATTCTAACCGGACCGCTTATAGCGTTCTGCTGAATAGTGGTGGTGACTTTATACGGCTTAATACCGGCCGTAACGTCAGGGTCCAGACCCCAAAAACCAATATTGACTCCGCCCTGGTCTTTATTTAAATGAAACCTTACCTTGCTGTTTATATTGTCAAAAGTGTCAAAATATTCTCCCCATAAACTGATTAAATCATTATTTTGCCCCATAACCGGATCTATTTTACATAAACTCGGAGTCAAGGTTAAGCCGCTGTCAACTTTAAATGAACTTGGGGTGGTGCTGCCGGTATCTATGGTCCAGGACCCAATTGTCATTGTTATAGTATAATTTCCGCCAGCTAAACCCTCGGGTACTTTGATAATTACCTGGCTATCGCTCCAAAAACTATCAGCGCAAACATCGGGAAATTCATAGTTAGCCTTAATTCCGTTAATATTTCCAAAATAAACCTGGCTGGTTCCTTGTATATTTTTAAAACCAGTTCCATAAATTGTAACATACTGGCCGAATGTGCCTTGGACCGGGTCAAAAGAAGTAATATAGGGACCACTATACGGCTCGGCCTCTTTGGTAAAATTCAAATAATTGCTGATTGTATTATTGTTGCTTTTGATAAAACTAGTGGTTTTCCCAACCTTAATGTTGGGAACATCCGCCCGGACGGTCATGGCGCCATTATATATAAAATTTAAACCATTGACATGGTTCGTATAATCGCCAAAATTAACAACGTCATTGCTTAATAAATTAATTCCATAATAAGCAACCGTATCATTCATAATCCCATGATTGGGGTTTAATTTACAAAGTCCCGGTCTTGATATGCTATTTACTAAAAAATCAGATATAGACGGGCCAATATTGTCATTGGTTGCATCTTCTCCGTTTTCAGCCGTTATTTTAATCGGACCCTTGGCAGCTCCGTTTGGCACCACGACCACAACCTGACTGTCGGTCCAACTGGTATCACAGTTAGGGTTGGCCGAACTGGCCAGTTGAGCCTCAATAAACCCGGTTCCGTTCCAAAATGAGATGGTGCTGGTGCCTTCTGAATATTCTTGAAAATATCTTCCTCTGACTGCAACTAAATTTCCTACGGCCCCGTTTGGAGTAGTTGTATTGCAAGTTGAAGGAGCGAGGCCCGAACAGTCGCCATTGCTTTGACAGGGTAAATTTATATCCCCATCACAAAATCCGCCCGTAGGGCTTACGTTCTCAATTACAGGGTTGCCCAGACAAATACAGCCTTCCTCAATATCGCAATGCAGGTAAGCGCCGCATAAATTATCATCCGTCTGACAAGCGGCCGTGCCGATATCGCTGTCACAATCATCGCCGTAGCCGCCGCCGTCTTTACAAATGCAAGCCCCGGCATCGCAATATTGCCCGTCGGCGCAGGCGGTATTGTCCGCCTGACAACCGAGTTCCATAGTATTTCCATCGCATGATACCGGCGAAACCGGCCCGCAGGAAGCGCAAACTAAACCGGCGCAAGACCCCCAATAACCGCTGGCCTGACAGGTTCTTGTTCCCTGACTGATTACTCCGCACAAGCAGCTTCCACAAGATTGGGTGGCGCCAATCGGACTGCATGATTCCATATAAGGTGTTACTGCTTCTGATAATTTATTCAAAACAAAACTGACGATTGCGAAAGCGGATAAAATTATTATTAATCCAATTATCGCCCCGGTTAACAACTTTTTGGCCTTTTCAACCTTTTCCGCGTTTCCTTCCGAAGTCATATACAGCCAGCCGCCGTAAATTATCAAACCAACCGCGATAATTCCCAAAAATCCCAGGGCTATCCTGATAATATTTACGGCTACTGTCCGCGGGTCTGTTTCTCCCAACCCGATATTCTGGCCATAGCCAACACCCACGTCAACTTCTGCCAAAACGAAATCAGCTATTACAAAAACAGATATAAAAACAGTAAATATAATTATAAAATTTTTAATTTTTTTAGACATTATTTTGAAATCCTAAACTTATTACGGGCAGCTACTGTCGGGCGTTAATGTTCCGCTACAGCATGACGGCAAATAATCATTGGCTCCGAAACAGGCCGGCCCGGCGCTTGGCTTAAAACAATTTTGATAAATATCTTTGACTCCAGAACCCGCCTGCGTCCTGTAACTGGTAGCATCGGAAAATAATGAATGTCTTATATATACCTTAGTCCAATCCGCCTCCCCATCGGGCGGGGCGTTGTCAATATTTTCTTTGGCTATCCAGTAACCAAGCGGATCGCTGGTAAAATTCCATATATTTAACAATTGATGCAAAATATTCTCCTGACCGTTAAAAATATAAGTGCTGCCTGTTTTTAAACTGCTTGACATCATTAACTCCGGCTTAGCATTATTATTAAAATCAATCTCCACCGGTTCGGATAATGAAACTCCCGCGCTATTATGGGCCGGTCCGGTTGAAGTGATAACCGGCGGGGTTAAATATATTTTATCATTAATAAAAAATGACCATTTGTAATTATCGCCGAATGAAGAATCGGGCGAGTTCTCATTATAAAAACTAACCGGACCGTCCGCATCAAAATCCCTGTTTCCATCCAAAGAATTTAAAGCCGCGTCCATAATGCCATCCAAAGGTAAACTGGCCAAAGGATAATTTGTTCCATTACTATTCTGACAAACCGTATGGCAGGTATTAAACGGCGTTCTGGTTGAACAATCATTGTCGCTGGCGCAGGCGTCTAAATTAGCGGCCACCAATTCCATTTTTAAATTGCTGTTTTCCGGCAGACAGTAAATATCCTCCCCGCAGGCATTAACTCCGCATTTATTATCACTTATAAATTCAACTGTCCGATAGATATTGGAAATCATAAATTTCCCCTTTAGGCATGCCTCTCCGTTACATTGAAAAAAATCATCGCCGCTGCAATTTCCGGAAACACATATTACCCTGATATAATCCTTAATATCTTCCGCTTCTCCGGAAACCGTTATCGGCATAATCGCTTCATTAAAATTCGCCTGAATAATGGCATTCCTTGATTTATCCTCCCGGCCATTAACTTTGGTGGTTGTTTCTATATCCACTCCGCCCGACATGGCTTTAATTTCAAAAGCGCCGCCGGTATTAGAAGCTGAATTATATAGACTGCTTGAGGTTAAAGCTATATTGTTGCTGGCTGAATTGGCCGCTCGGGCCGTAATGGCCACAATATTACCGGTCGCCAAAGTAAAAACATCCGGATGAATTGGCGAACCGGCCGAGCCGATGGCAGTCTGAATATTAATGGCCGTATTATTAACCGTTATTCCTTGCTGAATTTGGTTTCCGCTTGGAGTGCCGGAAACAAAAGTATAAACAGTATTTCCAACCGTTAAAGTATCCGATTGTTTTTCCGCGCTCACTCCTATGGTCCAGCTATTGCCGATTGCAAAGCTACCATCAGTCGGAGCCAGGGTAAGTCCGCAACCCAAAGAAGCTATGTTATCGCTAACATCATCACCGCTGACCAGGCCGGTTATACCGCCAACGTTGGCTGTGTTTGGAGTGCCGGCGGAAATGGAAACCGTTATTGTACCGTCCGCTTGACAATTATAAGTCCCACTGACCGCGGCGCTCTCACTCCCGCCCTGCGGGATTACCGCTCCGACAACCGCCGACTGATAAATATTAGGATTATTTTTAACAACAATACTGCCTCTGGCCTGCTGAGCCGGCGTAGTAGTGCTAACTTCATCCATTTCATTGTCAGGCGCCGGAAATACCCCGCCTAATTTAACCTGAGGCGGGGTTAAATCAATCTTGTTGCTAATCTCAAAATTCCACTCAAAGTAGTCGGTCCGACAATTCTTAAAAACCGGCTGACCATCTTTTTTAAGAATATCATTGGATAAATAAACAGAGTACCAAATATATTCAGAGGCCGAGCCCAAATAATTTATTGGCATAAACACAAATGTCTTTTTGTCTTTGGTTATAACATTTACTTCGGTAACCTGGCTGTTGCAAGGGCCGTCTTCAAGACAAACGTCTCTCTCGTTGGTATGAAATATTTTAATATTATCACTTACAATATTATCATCGCCATCGCAAATATCTTTTCCGCAAATCGTTTTTAAATCAATTTCTTCTTTAAAAGTAACTATTATAATCGTATTTCTGGGAACTTCCGGATTAGTCTGGCCGGGTTCGGGATAAACAGACTCAAGCGAGCAAGCTCCTAGGGCTCCCAATCCGCCAGGGGTACCCGGGGGACCGGGCGGACCGGGAGAAGAAACGCTTTCGCTAAGCAATTTGCTAATAATAAAACTAACAATTGCAAAAGCGGATAAAATTATTATTAAGCCAATGATCGCATTTTTTAGAACTCTCTTGGCGACTAATATTTTCTCTTCATTGCCTCCGCTGGTCATCCACAGCCAGCCGCCGTAAATTATTATTCCGACTGTTACAATTCCTATAAAACCAAGGGCTATTTGAACAATCCTGGCCGCTATAACTCTGGGGTCATCTTTGCCTAAACCGATTTTATCAGCATATTCCGCTCCCACATTTACCGCCGCCAAACAAAAATTAGGCAATAAAAAAATAACCATAAACAATATAAAAATTGCAAATATGGTTATTTTTACTCTATTATACTTAATTTTATTTATTAAAAAATTTAATTTTAACATGGGGAAACATTAATTTAAAATTAGTTGACTAATCCACAATAATATTATTTAATGTTATTATACCATAAATTAAACTTAAGGGGCAAATAAAAATGACAATTAATCAAATTATAAACAAAGTAAAAGAAAACTATCCGAAAGCGGATACGGATTTATTGGTGTCTGCTTACAATTTTGCCGCCAAAGCCCATAAAAATCAAAAAAGAAAAAGTGGGGAACCGTACATTGAACATAGCCTGCACACGGCCTTTTTATTGGCGCAGATTAAAGCGGACATAAATACTGTCATTGCCGGCATCCTGCATGACATTCCGGAAGATACTGAAATGGACCTTGAATCAATTAAAAAAAATTTTGGTGAAGAGATTGCCAGTTTGGTTGAAGGCACCACCAAATTAAGCAAGATAAAATATCGCGGCGTTGAAAGATACCGGGAAAGCTTAAAAAAAATGTTTTTAGCCATGGCGCACGATATCCGCGTTATTCTAATAAAATTTGCCGACCGACTGCATAATTTAAGGACTTTAGACGCTCTTCCGCCGGAAAAACGTCTGCGCATAGCCAAGGAAACCATGGAAATTTATGCTCCCATAGCCGGACTGCTCGGCATCTGGCGATTAAAATGGCAACTGGAAGATTTATGCTTTAAATATCTTTACCCGGAAGAATTCAAAAAAATTGAATATAAATATGAAGTGGAAAAAAAAGTTGAACAAAATCAATATATTAAAAAAATAAAAAATATTTTAGGGCAAAAATTAAAACAGGAAAAAATAAATTTTAGAATAGAGGGAAGGTTTAAGCATCTTTACAGTATTTTCCAAAAAATGCAGTCCAAAGACAGAAAATTTAATGAAATCTACGATGTCTTCGCTCTGCGGATAATAGTCCCTTCCGTATCCGACTGTTATAAAGTTTTAGGGATAATTCATTCGCTCTGGAAACCAAAAATTAAACGTTTTAAAGATTATATCTCCGTTCCAAAACCAAACGGGTACCGCAGTCTGCACACGACTGTTTTCGGTCCGGAAGGAAAAGCAACCGAATTTCAAATAAGAACCGAAGAAATGCATGAAGAAGCGCTTTATGGGATTGCCGCCCATTGGTATTATAAAACCGACACTGGCAAGGAGGAAAAAATAAAGAATCCCGACTGGATAAAAAAAATTTTAAATGTTCAACGGGAAGGGATAGATACCAATGAATTTATCAAAAAAATAAAATTTGATATTTTTAAAAACTATATTTTTATTTTTTCTCCTGACGGAGACATTTTTGAATTGCCGGAAAAATCAACCCCAATTGACTTCGCTTATGCAGTCCATACGGATATCGGCAATAAAGCGGCCGGCGCCTTGGTAAATGACAAAATTACAACGTTGGATCACACTTTAAAAAACGGGGATTTGGTTGAAATTATTATTGAAAAAAATCGAAAAGGGCCAAATAAAGACTGGTTAAAATTCGTTCAAACCAACCGGGCTAAAAATAAAATAAGGCAATACGCGAAAAAATCAACCTTGGACAATATTAGAAAATTCATCGGCCGCACTTAATAACAGTTTTAGAAAACCAAATTTATTCCAATCAAAAAAACAGGTCAATTTACCTGTTTTTATTTTACCACGGCTTTTTTACCTACTGCCAATCCGGTTTCAATATATTTTCTAAATCCTTATTAAGAATATTAACCTCAACCACTCCGATAACGTAAGGACCGACCTGATAGGGATTAAAAATAAAAGTAATAAAATCCTTACTAATAATAAAATACTTATAATTTTTTTCGTCAGGCAAAGCCCCTTCCCTAAACCAGCCATATTCCTTAAAGCGATTATCAAGTTCTCCAATTACATAATCGGAAATATCTTTTAAATAATCGGAGCCGCTAACAAACAAATCGCCCAGCTCAATAACGTCGCCGGTATTCAAATTAAAATTATAAGTAAAATCATTATTATTGGGGTGAGCCGCGCCCTTATAATAGTCTGACTTATTTATTAAAATTGAGACTGTTTTTTCCAACGGCTGATAATATTTATACCTAATCCAAAGCCCGCTTTTTTGTTCAACCGGAATATCCTCGGCCGCAAATTCGCTAACATTTTTTTTAAATTCCTCAGAACTGTTATCTATATCATCTTTAATTTTTTCATTGATTTCGGCCTGAATATCCGAATTTTCAATTCCAATAATTTCCGGGTATTCTATATCAAGCATATATTCTAAATTATTATCTTCTTTAATGGTTTTTGTTACGGCCGTAATTTGCTTTTTATTTTCAACCAAATTTATATTTTCCTCAGAGGCTTTATCGTCAGCTTGCCCGCGCCACAAAATAAATATAATAACCGCCAATAATAAAAAAATGCCTATCATTATATATTTTGAATAATCTTTTTCCGCTGTCCCTCCCATATTTTCAGATTGATTATTTTTCTTACTCATATAAATATCTTATTATCTTAATTTATATTCGGTTAGAAACCAAGCAACTGCGCCGGCCAAGGCTAAAATGCCCAGGATAATTATAATCCAAATTTTTAATTTTTTCTCCGCCGGCGTTAAATCAGCCCAGGTCCTTTTTTTCCATTTATCTTTATTAACCAAACCAATTACGAAAAATATTATGCCCATCGCAAACAAACCGTTAAGATTATAATCATGCAAAAATGTTGCCGGTACCCCGGCTATTATCCAGATAAGTCCCATGATAAAAAAAGCGCGGTAATCCGGTCCGGGCCAGCTCTTCCCTTTAACAGCCATAATCGCCGCCACCGCTCCCAGAATCAATAAAACCGCCACAACCATTATTATCCAGGGCAGACTATCACCAAAAAATTTATCTTTGACAATAAACAAAAAAACGATAATTCCAACCAGAAAAAGGATTAAACCGATAATTATAGAATAAACCAGCCAATTATTGCCCTTAACCTCGCTTGTATTTTGCTCAACGGATTTTTTTATAATTTCTTTTTCCATAAAAAATTGTTATAATCTGACTTATGCCTTAAAATGAAATTAAATAATATTTAATTAAACGTCTACCTAAAATTATATAATTATCTACGAATTACGAATGTTTTACAAATCTACAAACACTAACGCAAACGTCTCAACTAATATTTGTAAATTTGTACTTAATTTGTAATTCGTGGCTGATAAATTCAGACAAACGCGCAAGTCAATCAATCAATGTATTCTGTTTATATCTTACCTTATTTTTATAACCTTGTTAAGGCTAAATCCCAAAAATAAGCCCGATTGTTGACAAAATTTAATATTATTGCTATACTGCCAACATAATTAAATAATGTTTACGTTCTTTTTAAGGGACTGCCACCAAATGCCATTTTGGCTACAATTTATAAAAATCCGGCCAAATTTTCCCAAAAATTTTTTAGCTTATATTTTTCATATAAACCTCAAAATTTATTGAAAAAATTTGTCTTGAATTTTTAAAATTTCGCGGCAAAAGCGCATTTGGCGGCAGCCCCTATTAACTAAATTTTCGTAAACAACACAAGAAAAGTAAATGGATAACAAAGATTATTCCGGCGGACGCCCGATGGTTAAAGGAAACTGGACCTGTTCCAAATGCGGAGCGGAAATCACAGAACTTCCTTTTGAACCGGACGGAGAAAGACCGCTTTATTGCCGAGATTGCCATCAGCAAATGAGGCAAAGTCGTCCCAGACGATTCTAATTATCGCCAGACGATTTACAAGAAACATATTATTTAGATAACTTTATTATCATCTAATATATTTCGAGAAAACGAAAGCCGCGCTTAGAGCGCGACTTTTGTTTTTGAAATATATATTTGTAAATTTGTAGCTGATTTGTAAATTCGCAGGAAAATCGCTAAACTTTTATTTTAGAAAAAAAATAACTGCCTAAACTTAAAATCACTATGCTAAAAATAAATAATACCAGAAAATCAGTCAACAGACTAAAATGCATCTGCCCGACTAAAGCTCCCCTGATGCCATCTACTCCGTAAGAAAGAGGATTAAGCGTGGCCACAACTTCTATGGCCCGGGGTAAATTATTTAAAGGGAAAAGCGCGCCGGACAGGAAAAAAAGCGGCATGATTAAAAAATTAATAATTAAAGGAAAGGCGTGCATATCCTCCAATAATGAACCAATAGCCGTACCCAAGGCCGTAAACAAGACGGCTATCAAAATCATAAAAACAAAAACCAATATAAAAGCCGGCGATAAAATCGGATTAAAACCAATAAATAAAGAAATTATAAATACAATCAAGCCCTGGGCCAGGGCCACGGTGGCTCCGCCAAAAGTGCGGCCGAGCATAATTGACCAGCGCGAAACCGGCGCCACTAAAGTCTCTTTTAAAAAACCGAATTGCTTGTCGGCGATAACTTCTATGCCGGAAAACATGGCCGTAAAAATAATACTCATGGAAATTATACCCGGAGATAAAAACTGAAGATAATCTCCGCCGCCGGCTTTTTGAAATATCGGCCCGAAGCCAAAGCCTAAAGCGACTAAAAAAAGCACGGGCTGGCCCAAAGAGCCGAGCATCCGGGCGCGCGAACGCAAATAACGCTTTAGCTGCCTTAGCCAAAGTATATACATAACATTAATTATTTGTTTTATCTTTTCCATAATTTTCTTCGTTGCCTTATTCGGTCTAAATTACTGCCGCTTTCCTGGCGGATGACCTTGCCGGTAAACGACAAAAAAGCATCTTCCAAAGAATTGGCGCCAACAGTTTCCATTAATTCTTGAGGGCTGCCCTGGGCAATAATTTTACCATGGTCTATAATGGCAATCCGGTCCGCCACCTTTTCGGCTTCTTCCATATAATGGGTAGTAAAAAAGATAGTAATATTTTCCATTTTATTAAGCTTTTTAATATAGTTCCAGATATGATTGCGGGTTTGCGGGTCAAGCCCCAGGGTTGGTTCGTCTAAAAATATAATTTTGGGGTGATGCAGGAGCCCGCGGGCGATTTCCAGTCTTCTTTTCATTCCGCCGGAAAAATTTTTAACCAAATCATTTCTCCTTTCCCAAAGTTCAACGATTTTTAAAAGCTCTGCCATTCTTGTTCGCCTGATTTTTTTTGGCAGGCCGTATAAAACCCCGTGAAATTCAAGATTTTCCCTGGCCGTCAATTCGTCGTCAATGCTCGGGTCCTGAAAAATAATGCCGAAAGACCGCCTGGCCTTATTGGGTTCTTTGGCCGGATTATAGCCGTTTATTAAAACCTGCCCGGAAGTGGCTTTAAGCAGGGTGGTAAATATTTTAATGGTGGTGGTTTTACCGGCTCCGTTGGGCCCTAAGAAAGCAAAAATTTCTCCTTCTTTAACCGAAAAGGAGATATTATCTACGGCTATAAAACCGTTAAATTTTTTAGTTAAATTTTTGGCTTCAATCATTTTTCTATTTTATCACATTTTCTAAAAATAAAAAAACCATTGGCCAATATTATTTGACCAAAAAACTGTTTTATGATAATGTCTTTTTAAATAAAACACACCTAACAACAAGGAGAAGGAGGAAAAAAATGGCCGAAGAACAAATTAGACTTTCTCAAGAAGAAGAAAAAATGTTAGCGAAATTGCGGGAAAAAGCCTGGGGGCTTTTTGAAAGGGATAAGCGCTTTAAGCGTTCATATAAACCCCCGACAGAAAAAGATAAAAGGTGCTATCTCGTTACCACGCCAGACGGCGATAGTCTTTATATCACGGTTTGGCCCCGGTTAAAAGAGCTTAAACCGCCGAAAGAAGGCTCCAAAAAAATTATGGTGAAAGTGAAAATAACAGACATAGCCGGAGAATATCACTCGCTTGCCAATTTCAAATCATTTACCCGCTTTGGCTGGCCTGCCGTTAACGGCGATTTCGGCGTCATCGCCCTGCTGAAAGCCTGGTTCAAAGGCTTTGATTGGGAAAGGAAGAACTAAACCTAATAACAAAAAACAAGACGACCCCACAAAAAAAGGACCGTCTTTTTTATTTTATTTAAATTGTAAAAATAATTCAGCGGATGCCGCGGTAGTCCCTAATGAAGACTACCGCGGAACTAAAAAACACCGCCAAATCGGGCGGTGGTTTTATAAACAGAGAATAAAATATTAGATTTAAAAATTATTTCTCCTCAAAATAATTGCAATGTCCGTTTGGATTTACTTCTCCATATTCGCTTAAAGCCTCTGCAAAAGATTTGTCTTTGGGAACACAAACATTCTTGCCGTCTTTTGATTGATATTGACCGCAATTTTTGCATTGGGTGGATTCATCCGCCCAATTTTCTACGTATTGTACATCGTCTGACATAAATTTATATTTAATTATTTAATCTTTTGATAGCTTATTTACAAAATCACCCATAACATCAATTTTTAAGAGATTAAAGCCCTTATTATCCCGCCTTCTGACAATAATAAGCCTATCTCCTTTTTCTATTTTATATATTTTACGCAATTCCATTGGGATGGCAATCTGCCCTTTATCGGTTACGGTTACCATGCCAAAATAGCTAATTTTACGCTTACAGACTCCTTTTTTCATATGTTTTTGATTAATTAAGATATTTCTTACTTATCTTACCACACCTATTTTTTTTGTCAAGTTATATTATTTAAAAATATTCAAATTCATTTTCTAAAATAAAAAATACCGCCAAACCGGCAGTATTTAAAATTACATTACATATATAAATTTCCCAGATTATTGCGGTCTGATTTCTCCTCCAAAGGCGGACAGGCATTCAGCCGGATTATAATAAATATATCGCCTAATTATTTGTAATGATTTTTGTTGGCGGACAATATGGTCATAAAATGACCTTTGCCATTTAAATTCAGCCAACCCGGATTCATGAATCATTTTTGATGATGCGGTTTTAAACGCGCCAATTATATTTGATAATGATAATATTTTAAAATTATTATTATTTATATTGGCCGTGGTAGGGACAGGTCTAGACCTGTCCCTACCAAACCTGTCCCTACCAAACCTGTCCCTACGGCTACGGCTACGGCCCGCCGCATTTTTAATTTTTTCCGAATTTATTAAAACAAGGCCGTGCATGTGATTCGGCATTATTATAAATTGATCCAATTCTATATACGGATATTGTTGTTCCAGCCACAACCATTGTTGTCGCGCTATTTTCCCGTATTTATTTAATATTGTTTTTCCATTTTTTACCTCGCCAAAATATTTAATTTTGTCTTTTACGCAAATCGTTACGAAATAATATCCGTCCCGCGAATAATCATAACCTTTCAGCCGGTTTAATTTCCGGGTATGCATTGGTAAAATTATTTTTTTCGCCTCCTTATAATAATACATATTCAAATAATATCACGTTTTATTTAAAATAAAAAAACAAGACGATCCCCTTAAATAAAAAGGACCGTCTTTTTTATTTTCTTTAAACCACAGAGATGATTTAATAAATATCGCAGTAATTCCTGGCGGAGGCTACTGCGGAACTAGCTTTTTCCAATCATTTCCTTTTTCAGCTTCTTCTATAATATTAAATATATAGTTTACATCGTCTCTGGTGTTACTCCAAGTCTTGTTTGGATGCGATGTAAATAACTCTTCAAGTGCTTTTTCAACCTCTTGAGATTTTTTAATAAACTCAGGAGTAATTTGCTGTCTTTCAGCTTTAACAAAAAGAAGTAAAGTGGTTTTTAAAAAAGTCCATAATAAAAAATATAAAAGATTAATCCCAATTTCTAAAAATTTTTTATCAAATTTTAATTGTAAACCTATTGGCGTTTTTTGCCCCTCATCATTAATTTTTTTTACTTCTAAACCAATCTGATATGCTTTACTATGGGTTATCGCGGACATAAGAGAATAATATTTTTCCCAATCTAATTTTAATTCTTCTTTTAAAAATCCAGTTAAATTAAACTCTTTCGTTCCGTTTCTTTTTTTTATAAAAACTGAATATCCTTCATCTGGATAACAAGATAAATATATTACCCTAATTAATGATTCATAAATAGACCTACTTAAAATAACCGAATCTCCATAATGCCCCTTTAATAAAAGGTCAAACGAAGAATTAAATGTTTCTAAACTATATGCAACTATTAAAAATTGAATAGATTTGCTGGCGTGCCAAGTTTCTTTTTTAATATAGTTTACTTTATAGACTAACCGCGTTAATAGGTCAAAAAAATCCTCAAATTGCTTTACAAACCGTCCATAATCTTTTAAAACTTTTTTTGTGTGATCATTTTCATATTTATTTATATTAACAGCAACACGGCTTGCTGGCGTGCTACATAATTTGTCCATTTTATCTTTTAAATTTATCCTATCTTTTTGACTCATATATTTAATTAAGTGATATGATAAATTATTATATTTTCTGCAATTAGAGTTATATAAAATAAAGATTATCTAATTTATTTAAAATTTACCAATATCTTCTCTGTGTAACTGCTAATCTCTTTATAGCCAAAAACCCCTGCCTAAAAAAGCATGGGGATTTTCTTATTAATTTAACTTTAACATTCTAACAATTTCCAGTCAATAATAACAGAAAAGACACTCAGTTTCGGGTACCCGAAACTGAGTGTCTTAAATAATCTATGATATAATATAAATATGGAAAACGAAGAAGCCTCCTCCTGCGCCAAGGCTACGGAGGATAAAAAAATTAATACTCCGCCTCCTCCGCCTCCTCCCGCGCCCACTTCAAAACCCACCCCTCCTCCGCCTCCTCCACCAGAGGAAAAAATTGAAATTGTCCCAAAAGCGGTTGAACCTATGACGGAACCGCCCGCGACTGTACCGGCTCCGGTACCGGAAGAAGAAAAAGAGGAGCTGGTTGAACCACTGCCGGCTACGGCTCCAGCGCCGCTTGTAGAGCCGGTTGTGGAGCAAGCCAAACAAACTGTTGAGGAAGCCAAACCCGTGGCTGAACCGTTAATAAAAACAGAAAAAACAAAACCAGTTAAACCCTTGCCTGCCCCGACTCCGGCGCCGCCGATTGCGGAATCCGCTCCAACTCCTTTGCCGCCGGCTTCACCGCCGCCGCCGCCAATTCAGACACCTGATTCCTTTTCAGCTCGTTTTAAAGCCAGAATTAAAGAACTCTTAACTATTGCCAGAAAAAAACGACATAGCCAAATTGAAAAAAATGAAAAAATAATTATGGATTTTGCTCTCCAGCACAACCGGATAAATAATAAAGACGCCCGCGAAATCACCGGCCTGTCCGACGAACGGGCCAGATTCTATTTAAACAGGCTGGAAAAAGAAAACCGATTAACGCAAATAGGCAAAAAGGGGCCAAAAGTATTCTATATGCCGCTTAAAAAATAACCATATCCAGCCAAAACAATAATTCCCCCGTACACACTGTACGGGGGAATTATTTTAATCAAACGGTTTCAATATCTATCTTGCTAATAAAAAAACCGCATTATCATCTTGATAATACGGCTCTGATTTGGTTGCCTGTCTTTTGTTGGTCAATCCACCTCAATCCCCATGCTCCTGGCCGTACCCGCTATTGTGCGGCAAGCGGCCTCAAGGTTGTCTGTATTTAAGTCCGGCATTTTTATCCTGACAATCTCTTCCAGTTGGCGCCTGGTAATTTTGCCGGCCATAACACGGTTTGGTTCGCCCGACCCTCTGAATGTTCTGGCGGCTTTCTTTAAAAGAAACGAAGCCGGCGGAATTTTGGTAATGAAGGAAAAACTCCTATCGGCGTAAACGGTTACTACCACGGGGATTATCACCCCCACTTGGTCTTGGTCCCGTGTTCTGGCATTAAACTCCTTGCAGAATCTACTAATATCAACTCCGTACTGGCCCAGTTGCGGTCCGACTGGCGGGGATGGATTGGCCCAGCCGCCTTTCAGTTGCATCTTGATAATAGCTATCACCCTCTTCCCTTTTTCCATTTTTACCTCCTTCTTGGTTTAATTTTCCATTACGGCCCTAACCCAAAATCACTCCTCCGGCGGGATATATTGAAACAACGTCCATCCACCAGACTTAATCGCGGTGGCGATCTCAGCCAGCGATGCCTCCTTATCTACTCCAAAACGGGACGCCCACTTACGCAGATTAAATTCATTAAAAGTACTCCCCCCGAACGGTCGGTGTTTAGGATCGTTCAAATCCAAATTAAGACTACCAATAATAACAAATTGTTTCATGTTTTCTTCTCCTTTTTGTATATGATTAATAAAATGAGCTTTCATTAACTTAAATAAATATTAATAAAAAAGCTTAACTTAAAAATATGCTTTTGTCAAATGCAAATTGCTGCACCGCAGGGCGTTTACCCTGCGGGCAGCCGTTGCCTGCGCCAAAAGCTTGAGGGCATCATTCGCACCGCGCCCGCCTTGACGCTGTCAAGCGGTCGGGCGGGTGTCCCGTCCCGCTCCTCGCGAGGGGCGGTGATAGCGCGGGTTCGCGAAGCGAATAACATCAATAAACGAATTTAGTCTAACCTATGTTGTTTTTTGGAAAAGAGAGCAGTTGCGCGGCCGACTTTAAAATATGTAGTCAAATAAGCGCCTAAATATACCGCCAAAGCGATTAACCAGACATTTCTCATTCCTATAAGCATGGATAAATATTCCAAAAGTCCTCCCAGCATGGCTCCGATTAAATTCATTCCCAGAGCATAGCCGCTAAAATTTTCTTTTTTAAATAGTTTGCTGAAACAAACGGCCGCGAAAAATACCGGCAGGCCGATGAAAATTATGGACAACAAAATTCTGGGCAAAAAATTAAATTCTAAAAATAACCGCAGCGGAAAAAAATAATTAACTAAAATTCCGGCGCCCAAACCCGCCCAAGCCAGCCACAGGGGTAAAATGGCTTTTTTCATTACCAGTAAATTGGCCAAAAAAATCATAAATAAAACGGAAGAAAAAACAAAGGCATAAGTAACCCAGGTATTTCCGAAGAGAAGGGCTAAACGAACCACGGCCGCCGATTCCGTCAGGGCGAAACCCAGCCCCAAAAACAAATAATTTAATTTAAGGCCGGCTTTTAATTTTTCTCGCTTTCGCAGGATAAAAAATACGCCCAAAGCCAATAAAAAAATAAAAACGGCAATGAAAATATATATTCTCGGCAGCATGGGATGTTCAATATATAAAAATGGCCAGTCATCATCGGCCGGAACAGCGGCTTTATACTCGGTTTTAATATTTATATCTTCATTAAATTCCGTTATGCCCGTAGCTCCGATAATTATCGTATTAAAAAGATAGGGCGTGTCCATTTTATAAAGCCGCAGCTGAGGACTAAAGGCGGGACTAACCGTGGAATATATTTTGTCGTAAAGCCATGGTTTAAAAACGGAATAATAAGAGGCCAGCAGGCCTTTGTCGTTCAATAAATTTTTAATATCAAAAAAACTTTCTTTTGTGTACACATAATTTTCAAGCCTTAAGTTAGCCTGGCCGGCCAGAAGGGTTTGCGAATCAAGCGTGGCTAAAATAATCAAATCGTATTTTTCAGAGCAGTTTCGGATATAATGGCGGGCGTCATCAACGACCGCCCTGACATTCGCTTCCTGATATGGCTGCGATGTATTTAATTCCCGCCCTAGTTTTAAAATTACCGGGTCTATTTCCACGGCCGTAATTTTTTGGACATTATTCATCTCGGCAACGACAATATCATTGCCGGTGCCGGCCCCCAGAATTAAAACACTCTCGGGCGGCTCCCCGTTATGGTACTGGCGGTAAATATCGTAGGGAAAACTAAATTTAGCGGCCAGATCGTTAAATGACTGTTTAAATTTGGGGTTTTTATTTTTAAAATTTACGGCCAGCTGGTGAAAGCTTGAATTAACCCAAACATTTGTTCCGATTTCGTCAGTTTTGTATTGTATAAAATAATAAGGGCTCCAGGTCCAGTTATTCGGAGAGGAGGCAAATAATAAAAATAAACAGCTTATTAATATATTTATCGTTCTGCTCTTACGGCTTTTTAATATAAAATAGCTCCAAAGGCCGGTTCCCAGGGGTATCCATACCCAAGGCGGAATCCCCAGATAAGCTGAAAGAAAAAATATAAGAGTTCCCAATAAACTTCCGGCTATGTCCCAGCTATAAGCGGTCAGCCGGGGAAATTTATCCATGGTTGAAGCCAAATTTTGGCCCAAGGCGACAAAAGGAACGGCCGACAAAATAAAAACTATAGCGGCGGCCGCGAATAAAGGCAGCCGGAGCGCTTGCCCGGAAATATTACTGTACTGAAGCCAATAATGGACGGTTTTGGCTTCCTCGTAAATCACTATTCCTCTGGCTATAAAAATAAAAACGGCCATTAAAAAAAGACCGACCGGCAATAAAAATAATAACCGGCGGCCCCGGCTTAAAATGCAGCCCAAACCTAAACCGAAAAAACTAGCCATCAATATAAGATTAGTGAAATACGATATGGAGCGCACTTCCGCCGGAATCTGCCTGATAAAAGTCAGCTCAAGAGTTAAAATAAAAAATGAGATGATGGCTATTCTCACGGGCGATGACGCAATTTTGGTTGATAAATTTATTTTATTCAAATGGTTGAGGTTAAATCTTTCTTGCTTTAAATTTAACAAATTCTATAAGTTTTTACAAACCCGCTGTTAACGGAGCAAGTATCACAACTTTTATAATGTAAAAATAAAAAAACGAATTTAGCCTGATTTATGCTATACTATTAAAAACTAAAAAATATGAAAAAATACCTTTTTTTAATTTGCCTTATCTTAATATTACTCCCGGGCCACGTTAGCAATGGCTCCCATTATGCCAGAAATAAAATCGGCTATATTTTATTGCAGGTGGAAGGGCATGGCGAGGCCTGGTATATTTATCCTAAGGACGGTAAAAGTTATTATTTGGGCCGGCCCAAAGACGCTTTTAATTTAATGCGAAAATTATCTTTAGGCGCCAGGCATGATTTTATCGTTAACACGGAAATTTTTCCCGAGCGTTTAGCCGGTCTGATTCTTCTAGACGTAGAAAAAAACGGTGAAGCTTATTATATTTATCCGGCAAATCTGCGTAAATATTACTTGGGCCGTCCGGCTGACGCTTTTCGCGTAATGCGCGAGTTGGGTCTGGGTATTACTAACGAAAATTTAGCCAATATTCCGATTGGCGATATTAATGAGCCAAAAATTGTCTTGCCAAAAACTGTCAATATCAAACTCAAAGTCCCGTTTACTGCCCAGGCCCCATTCGGTGATTGGAAAAACCAGCGCCAGCAGGACGGCTGCGAAGAAGCAACCTCGCTGATGGCCATAAAATGGGCGCTTAGTCAGGAGTTAAATAAAGAAGAAGCTTTAAAAAATATTTTAGGGGCCTCTGATTACCTGCTTGAAAAATACAAGGAATATCGGGATATAAGTTCGGCTAACACGATTGACTGGATTATAAAAGATTATTTTAATTATCCTAAAGCGGCTTTAAAAATGGATGTTACAGTTAACGATATAATTTATGAGTTGGAACAGGGCAATTTAATAATTACCCCGATGAACGGGCAAATTATGCATAATCCTTACTATACTTTGCCCGGCCCGGCCCGGCACATGATAGTAATAATCGGTTATGATGCGGACAAGGAAGTATTTATCACTAATGATCCGGGTACTCGCAATGGCCAGGACTATAAATACGACGCTAAACTTCTTTTTAACGCTATCCGCGACTATCCGACCGGTTATCACGAAATAATTAATAAAATTGAAAAAAATATGATCGTGGTCTGGAAATAAAAAATAATAAACATAATATAAAACAACTCTCTTCCGGAGAGTTGTTTTATATTATGGAGTACCTTATGGAGCTATCTTATAA
>CAYMCJ010000004.1:0-31311 GCA_964388985.1 uncultured Gammaproteobacteria bacterium
AATTAATCATAAACCGTTATGAACCCAAAACAATTTAAAATTATAAGATGGTTTGCCAGAATTATTGCCTTGGCAATGTTATTATTCGGTTTGCCGTTTTATTTTGGCTATGGAAATCCATTACCGTTCGCCAAGCCGGATTATACCTTGTTGGATAATATTATGCTGGCCATCTATCCTTTAATTTTCATAGGGCTTGCGCTGGGCTGGAAATATGAAAAAATTGGAGGTTATCTCGTAACTATTACAATAATAATAGGTGTCTTACTGGAACTAACAACAGAAGCGGCCTTTTCTATGAATATGCTTGCCCCGTTAATTCCAGGTATATTATATCTGGTCGCAGGCTATAAAAAAGAGGTTATATAAATTATTTGATATTTTTTCACTTCACTCAAATTTAATTTATTCTTTTCTAAATATTTTAATAATGTCTTTTAAAAAACACCTTGCCGGCAGCGCCGCGCTTTTTAACAAAAGTAAAAATTTTATTTTAGACCTCTTGTTCCCGATTGAATGCCTTGGTTGCGGCCAGCCGGGAGACTGGCTTTGCCGAGAATGTTTTCGCAAGCTAAAATTAAACCACAGCCAATACTGTCTGGCTTGCAAACAAGAAAATAAATTCGGCCAATTTTGTAAAAATTGCTCTCCGAATTACTACCTGGACGGAATCTGGATAGCCGGAGATTATGATGATGCTGTTTTGTCTAAACTTATCAAAAATCTAAAATACCGCTTTGCCAAAAATATCGCCCAAACGCTGGGTAATTTTCTGGCAATATTTGTCCGCAATTTAATAAATAAGGCTAAAATAGACAAATCCGACCTAACCCACGGGGTCGGCTGGCGCAAATTTGAAAAAATCAGCCAGTCCCCGAAAATACTTTTTAACCTTAAAAACGCCCTGCTTATTCCCGTGCCTTTGCACAAAAAAAGATATAATTGGCGCGGCTTTAATCAGGCGCAGATGATTGCCGACTGTTTGGCAAAAAATTTTAATTTAACTACCAATAACCAGCTAATTCGCCATAAACATAAAAAAGCCCAAGCCAAACTTAAAGAAGCGGAAAGGAAAATCAATATCCAAGGCTGTTTTGCCTGGCAAGGACCTAAACTAGATAACCAACAAATTATTTTAATTGACGATGTTGTTACCACCGGCTCAACCCTGAATGAGTGCGCTAAGGTATTAAAAAAAGCCGGCGCCAAAAAAGTTTGGGGCCTGGTGGTTGCCAAAGGATGATAAAAAAATTTACAAACATATAAAAAAGGCTTAAATCTTTGAAAAGATTTAAGCCCTTATTTTTGATTAAAAGGTTTATTCTATGCTGGCTGAGCTGCCGGCATTTCATCTGTCGGTAAAAGCTTTTTTGTTGGCTCCTCCCCGTCCGGCCCGACGATTGGACTTTTACTTCTGATTCCTGTTCCCAAATGATAAATTCTCCCCGTCTCGTCAGTTCCTGTCGCTTTGTCCAGATATTCATGAGAAGTTATTCTTGTCCCCATTTTAATCCCTCCTCTTTTTAGGTTGTCTGTTTTTTTAGGTTGTCTGTTCTTTACCTCCTTATAAATTTACAAAAAATTTAAAAAAAATCCCGACGGCAACTGGCTATAAAATTATCAAGGACCTCCTGGTTAAATTTAAATGTTCGGCGTAAACTATCTTCTAAAAAAACTTTGCGGCGATCTAATAGCTCTTGTGGTACTTTGCCTATCATTTTTTTAATGTCAGACATCCGTTTATTAAAATCCTCTACAGCTTCCTTGTTTCTGATTTCAATATCTCTCCGGAAAGCTTCTGCTTTTTGGTCAAAAACAGCCTCTTGATTGCTATGCAATTCGGCCTTAACCTTTTTAAGCTTCCTTTCAAGATATCTGCTAAATTCTGCTAACTCTTCTTCAAAATTTATTGCCATTGCGCTGTTCCTCCTTTTTTAAATTACGTGCGCTTAAAAAATACGCAATACGCCGCCACAGAGCGGAGGGAGTGAGATTCGAACTCACGGGACCCGTGAAGGCCCAACAGTTTTCAAGACTGTCCCATTCAACCGCTCTGGCATCCCTCCGTTCTGTGACGGGGCAAGCTGTAATTTGCAAATTAATCCACTAAAAAATTGCCGCGGGCAATGCTCTTAATTCTTTTTATACCTCTTTTTTAATTATGTAAAGGACTTGGAACAAGGCCTAAACCAATAAGCTCCAAAATATGTAGCGATCGGCATTGACAGAGCAATACCAATACTGCCGACAAATGTTCTGACAATTTCAGTTGCTATTACTTCATTGTTAATAATCTGGCTAAAAGACAAAAACGGTTCTTGTTGAATTGTAAATAAAAGCAATAACGGTAAAGAAGCGCCGGCATAAGTCAAAAATAGAGTATTAACCATTGTCCCTAAATGGGTATTCCCGACTTTAAAAGCGGCTTTGAATACTTTACTATTATCCATCTGCGGATTTATTTCTTTAATCTGTTTTACCACTTCAATTTGACTGACAATTACATCATCCAAAACGCCGACTGCGCCAATCAGCATGCCGGCCAATAATAAACCTCGGAAGTTAATCGCCGTCTTAGTCATACCTATTAAAAAAACCGCATCTTCTTGGGACAAACCTGACAGCCTAGTTAACTTTGTAAATAACCAAGAAAAAATTAATGTAATAAACAAAGAAATAAAAACGCTTAATACCGATAAATGTGATTTTTTGTTCCATCCCTCGGTTAGATAAATTATTATAGTTAAGATAAAGAAGGCGCCGATGAGACCAATATATAAAGGGTTACTTCCGTCTAATATTTTAGGCAAAATGAATTTAATAATAATAAAAAAACTAATAATTAAACCAACTAAAGATTTTATTCCTTTTTTTCTGCCGATTAAAACGATTATCAGGCAAAAAATAGCTCCGAGCAAATATAAATATCCTCGTCTGACAAAATCTGTAACATAATATATTTCTTTACCCTCAACATTAGTAGATTTTTGCACCAAAACTTTATCGCCTACCTTATAAACTCCGGCATTGGCTACTTCTATATCGGAAATTCCGTCAAATTTTATTTCTTTATCTTTCCATTTTCCTTTTAATCCTTTCAATAATAAATTTTGCTGAATTGCTTTAGATCCGTCTTCCCTGCCAATTTCTTTTTGATCTAAAATCTTTATTATTTTTGCTTCAAAAGTTTCTTCTGAAGTTTGTGGCTGCATTTCTTGTTCCGGTGGCATTATTTCTTCGGAGACACTTTCCTTATCATAGCCTTGAACTTCGTTATCTTGAGCGTAAGAAAAATTAGGAGCAAAAAAAGCTATGCTAAATAAAATTATCAAATGTAGAAAAAAATATTTTTTCATAGTGTTTAGGCGATAAATAATATATTATGGGGCTGTCGCCGAATGCTCTTTTGAACATAAATTTTCATAATTTTGAGAAAACTTTTTTAAAATTTTTTGAGGGAATATTAAATATTAGCGAAAAAAATTTTAGAAAAATTTACCGAAATTTGAGAATTTAGGACAAATACGGTATTCGGCGACAGCCCCATTATATAAAAATTATTTTTAATATTCTATATGCCAAACCCCTACCCAACAATAACTTCGAACCCCTCAACTCGATTTCTATCGGTCCGGAGATAGCTTTTCTTAAAATTTTTATTTTAGTTTGAGGAGTCAAACCCAAATCAGACAGTCTTTTTGCCGCCTGCAATCCGGCTTCTACGGAAATTATCTTAATTTCCCTGCCTTCTTTAGCATCAATTAATGATATTGATTCTCTCATATATATTGTTATTTTATATCTTAGCTAGTATTTTATTCGCGATTGATAAAAATTTAAGTAATAATGCGGGCATTCCAGTCAACTTATATTCCCCATTATAACATAAATTTAAAGCTTAAATTCTTTGGTAAAATTTAAAAAATTAAAATGATCGTTTACGAAAAATGACCGAAAATAGAAATAATACCACGCCAGAAATAATTACTAAGGGGCCGGTGGGAAAATTAATAAATCGGGCAATAAAAATTCCGGAAATCGCCGAGATAATTCCAAGGGCGACTGCTGAAATTTTGTAGAAACGCAAATCTTTGCTTACGTTTTTTGCCGAGGCCGCCGGGATGGCGATAAGAGCGGCTGTTATAAGTCCGCCCACCAAATAAACACCCAGCGCAACCACTATGGCAATGCTTAACAGATAAAGCAAATTATATAAACTTATATTAACACCTTCCACTGCCGCCAAGTCTTCATAGATATTCATCAACATCATTTTTTGGTAAATCTTTTTTATCGTATAAAAAACAAGGATGCTTAAAATAATCGTTACAATTGTTTCCGGTAAAGTAATTCCTGTAATATTCCCGACTAGGGCCTCTTCCGCTTGATCAATAGGTAAAATAAGAAGCGCTGTTCCAACTCCGGATGCAAAAATAATCGCAGCTAAATTTTCCATCGGTAATTTCGTCCTTTTTTCCAAAAGCCAAATTAGGAACGCACCTAAGATGACAAACGGAAAAGCTCCCAATGAGATACTAAATCCGTAAATGAGCGCCAGAGCCACTCCGGGTAGAGCCAAGTGCGCCAGTGGACCGGCGACCACTGACATTTTTTTGGAAAGCATCAATGTGCCGAGATAACCGGCGACTCCGCTTATAAAAATCCCGCTTATTATTGTAAGAATAAATTGAAATGTCATATTTATAAATTAATGATGTTCATAAAATTTAATTTCCGTACCAAAAATCTTCTCCAATGTCTTGGTGTTTAATATTTCTTTTGGCGCTCCGAAACAATTGTATCCCTTGCGACTTAAGCACAATACACTGGTAGAATGTTTGTAGACGATATGCAGATCATGGGTTACGAGAAAAATTGTTAATTTTTCTTTTTCTTGAATGGTATGCAAGAGAGAATAAATTGTTTCTCCTCCGCCGATATCTATCCCGGTTGTCGGTTCATCAAAAAAAATAACGTCCGGGTGAGAAATCAATACCCAGGCCACCAGCATTCTTTGAAACTGCCCTCCGGACAAACTGCCGGCTGTTTTAGAAAGGGTGTCTTTCCCCAATCCAACCAAATGTAAAAACTTAATAATTTCTCCAGAACTTGGTATGAAATTTTTTAACGCAAAAAAATCTTGTACTGTTAATGGAAAATCCTTGACCTTTAACTGATTTAAACCCTGCGGCAAATAACCAATTTTCATTTTTTGATGCCAAACAATATCTCCTTCATATGGCAAAAATCCCAAAAGAGTTTTCAAAAGCACGCTCTTGCCGGCGCCATTCGGACCCATAATGGTCAAAATTTCTCCTGCTGCAACCTGAAAAGATAAATTTTCCACAATTTTTTCTTTATCTAAAGTAACATTTAAATTTCTAACTTCTAAAAGCATATTGTTCATGTTTAATAATTTTAATCGCCTTGCCGTTTATTAAAGCATCGGCGATTTTTTTATACGCAGAGTATAATATTCTTTGATAAGTACTTTGAGAAGTATGCATTTTAACGGCTGCTTCTTTTTGTTCCAAGTCGTTAATATGGCGCAAACGATACGCCTCAATTTCTTCCATTGAAAGTTCAACGACTTGCAAATCGCCGATTGGTACGCCCTGAGGTTTAAAATATATGATATTGGGCTTAAATTTTATTCCTCCGCACAAGCAACGTGATGGTCTGGCCATAAGTATATGCATTAAAATTAATAAACTATTCTCTTTTTAAACTTTTATTGCAAGCAGGGCATTTTAGATCTGAGCAAGGAACGCCTCTCTGATGCGGCGTCTTATAACCGCATTGCTCGCACACACAAAAACCATCCGGCCCCTTTGCGGTTGCCTCTTTTATTTTTTCTTTGAATTTACCTTTTCTTTGCCAGCCAAAACCGCGGCCGTAATCAGGTTGGAAAAATCCGGTTTCAAATTCGTGGCTGGAAATTTGAATGGCTACATATTGCAAATTGGCAATTTTTTCCATAAGTTCGCTTCTTAAGCTGTCAGATATTTTTGCCGCCTCCTCAACGCTTAAATTGTTCGGCAATTTTATTTCCAAATTGGCGGTTATGGCAAGACCTTTCTTCTGGGTTTTTAAGGAATCCATTTTAATCCCCTTTTCTCTGGCGATTGATTTTATTTTTTCTTCGATTTCTGCGCCCGCCGAAACATCCAAGAGCGAGTTAACCGCCTCTTTGCCTATCAAAAAAGCTTCTTTAATAATATAAATGCCCATCAAGAGAGCCAAAGTCGCATCGGCATAAATCCAATATTTAGCTAAAAATAAACCGATTAAAATTGCCAATGACACATAAACATCTATTCTGGAATGAACTCCGTCCGAAAGGAGACTTACCGAACTTTCTAACTTGCCATAATAAATTTTTAATCTTGACATTACCTCATTAACCAAGGCTGAAAAAATCATTACCCCGAATGCTAAATAACCGATCGCCATATCCGCCGGTTTTAAAAAATTTTTATAAGCATCATAAATTATCCCTGCTCCGGTCGCGAAAATAATTAGCGTAATAACAACGCCCGCTAAAACTTCAAATTTATAATGCCCATAAGGATGCTTTTCGTCGGCCGGCTTGCCAGATATTTTTATCCCGATAAAACTGATAATGGAAGAAAAAATATCCGCGAACGAATCCAGCCCGGCCGCCAAGATCGCGGTTGAATTAGAAAAAATACCGACGACAATTTTGCCTCCGGCTAAAATCATATTAGCTAATATTGAAATTGTCGCAATTTTTTCTTTCATCTAATCGCTATTTTATTTGTTTAATAATATCTAAAAATAATTTTTGATAATCTGAATTTATTTCAACCACCGGCTTCATTTTGATAGTCGAATCAACAAAATCCTGCCTATAAGGAATTTTGCCGATTATTTGAATTTTATTTTTCTGGGCAAACTTTTCTATTTTCAAACAAAAATTTTTCGCCAAATCATATTTATTTATAACGATGCCGTGCTTGATCTTAAAATGGCGAGCTAAATATAAAACTCTCTGCAAATCGTGCAGAGCGGACGGCGTTGGCTCGGTTACCGCTATAATATAATCAGTACCTACCAAAGAGGCAATAACCGGACAGCCAACTCCGGCCGCGGAATCTATTAAAACAATTTCCGCCTTTAACTCGCTATTGGCTTTTTCCGCATATTTTCGCACTTCGGCCACCACTTCGCCAGATGCCAGTTCCCCGAGTTTCAGCTCTCCGGAAATTAAATTAACACCATAATTATTGCCAGCATAAATTCTGCCAATTTCTTTTTTATCTTCAATTATTGCGCTAAAAGAGCAGGAAGATATACAGGCTTTACAGCCGATACAAACGTCTTTCACGAAAACCGGATATCTGCCTTTAACAAAAACGATAGCGTTTTTTTGGCAAACAGAAGCACATACTCCGCATTTAACGCATTTTTTAAAATTCCATTTAGGAATAGCTTGATTAACTATTGATGCTTTTTTCAATTTAACCGCCAATAATAAATGGTCATTGGGGCACTCGGCATCGGCATCAATTAAAAGTGTTTCTCTATTTTTAGCAAACAGAACGGCCAGCGAAGTGGCAACCATTGATTTGCCCGTCCCGCCCTTCCCGCCGGTAATTGCAATTCTCATATTTTATGATGTTCGCAGGCATCATCCGCGCCCGCTTTTTTAAGTCTATTGCTCTGCCACATAGCAAAAATGTCTTTGACCGTTTTCGCCTGGCAAGTATAAACATCTATGCCCAACTCCGCGCATAAGCTGATTGCTCTCGGCCCGAGATCACGGCATAACAAAATATCAGCTCCGCGCTGTTTCATTAATTCAGGAGGCAATCCCTGCCCTCCCATGTGTTCGCTTGTATTTTTAATTACCTCAACAACTTCTCCTTTTTCATCCAGAAAAGTATAAGTTTGAGAGCGGCCAAAATGATCTGCTACTTGATCATCCAGTCCATTTTTACTGTTTGTGGGAATGACAATTTTCATATATTCTTAAATTTTAGTTTATCCATATTATTTTTTGTCAATAAATTTTTGCAAAATTTCTTTTACGGTGCCGGATCCTGTAAAAATATCAATATCAAACTGCTTTAAAACATCCAAAGCCCTCGGGCCGACATTTTTTGCAATAACAACACTTGCCCCTTTTTCAGCGATTAGTTTGGCGGCCGCCATACCGGCACCGTTTTGCTGGCCATCGCCCGTATTTTTTAAAATTTCCGTTCCCTTGATTCCGCCTTTTTCAATATCAACAATGATAAAATAAGGGCACCGCCCAAAAACCTCGGCGATATTATCATCAAGGCTTTTTCCGATTGAGCTTATTGCTATTTTCATATTGTTTTAATTTATTCGCCAACCTCTTTTTTAACTTCTTCTTTACCAGCATCCAGCTCCGCGGCTTGTTCTTTGTCTCTATTTAATAACAAGGACTGAAACTCTCCCACGTGTGTTTTCTCTTCTTTGGCAATATCTAAAAGCATTTTCTTTATATTTTCATCTTGCGCCATTGCGGCCATTTGTTCGTATAAATTTATAGCATCCAATTCCGCTATTACTCCGGCTCTCAATATTTCCATATCCAAATCAGTTTTATTGATTTTCTCCAAATTTATTGGTATTTGTGACATCATACTATTGTTTTTTTATTAAATTAATTTACACCAAAATTATTCTCTATTAAATATTAATATAGAACGATTTCGGTTATTTATTTTTGACTCTTGAGTTCGGCTAAGCGAGCCTTGATATTCTTCAATTCTTCTTCCACTATCTCCGCCTCCCCTGAAAGCATTTCAACTTCATCTTTTTTGGAAAGAGTCGGAGCCGGATAATATCCCAAAAATCTTCTCCAGCCCAATCCACGACCGCCTCCACGGCGACCATTAACCATACCGCCTCCGCAAGGACCTAATCCTCGGCCAGTTCCTTGGCCGTAGCCCAATGGGCCCGTACTATTTTGTCTAGGCATATATTTATAATTAATCTTAATATTTTGGCAATTCGGCCTTTGTAATGTTGCCTATTATGAATATACACCCATAACCATATTAAGTCAAATATTTTCAAAAGGGGCATTCTCATCTCTTTTTATAATTGGCAAACAGAGACCGCGACTTCAATCCTTCTTCTTATTTCCATTTTTCTAATTTTTCGCAATGCGGACCATATATATAAAAAATAGTTAGGGCTAATTGAGCGTAAACAAAAACAGCGACCGGATGTCGTTGTTTTTATTTACAATTTTCCATGCACTCGGGTCATGTCGATAAAAAATTGTCATGGCGGTGTGGGTTTCCGCAAGTTAGAACTTACGATAACCCAACTTAATCCTGTTATACGACAATTCCGTAAATTATATCAGAAAAATCCTGATTGGTTTGATGTACCTAAGTTTGCGATTAAGGTTTACTAAATAGGAACTCTGGCGACATTATCGGAAAAAATCAAAATTTCTTTACCCTGCTTTGCTTTAAAAGCGCTATGGTTTATCGTAAATTTATTTTTCTTAAATTTATCGTAAAGATTCTGAATATAGGAAACATCGTCATAAGTCATAACCCATTTTAGCGAAGATTTTTTGAGAAGCTTCAATAACTTTTTATGATCCTTATCAATATAGTGGTTTAGATATAAAGATCTTCCTTTTTGGTAATATGGCGGATCAAGAAAAATAAAATATCTGTTTTTACATTTATTTTTTTCCAACTGCTTCAAAAGCGCGATTCCGTCCAAATTTCTAACTGATATTTTATTTTTAAATTTTTTGATTTTTTTCAATCTTGAAACGATAGTATTTTTTGTGAAACGAGCTTGGACATTCCAAAAACCAGATTGTTCCATCCCGCCTATCGGCCCGCCTTCAATGATCCCTGAACGATTTGTTCTATTCAAAAATAAAGTGGCAAACGCCAATTCTTTGATTGATGATGACGGATTATTGTAAATTTCTTTTTGCTTTTTCCATTCTTCAATGTCAATATTCACTTTATTAATTTTATTTATCAAAAAATCCGTATCGGCAACCGCAATTTTCCAAAATGCAAAAATAGCCTTATCCAAATCGTTAATGATAATTCTATCGACCTTGCCGGAAAACAATAATTTCAAAGAAGCTCCCGCGCCACCTGCGTATGGTTCAACAAGAATAATTTTTTCATTTTCTGAAAAGTTTTTTTCTATTGCCGAGGTTAAAAAATTAGCTAATCTAGTTTTTCCACCCGGATATCTTAATGGTGAATAAAAACTCATAGTTATATTTTTCTTATTATATCAAAAATTGGTCTACAAAAAGTTTTCCAAATTTCTCTAATCTTTGTTTCTGTTGGAGAATACGAAACATTATGAATATAAAAATCAAGATTATCTATAAAATCCTTCCGCTCCCCCATAATTTTATTTATTGCTTTTCTGTCTTGTGGATCAGTCACAATATTATTAGCTTCATCAAGCATAAATTTTAACATCTCTTTTAGTCCGGGAGACCAGTTAGGAACCAAAATTTTGCCTTGTGATTTATAATGATTTTTCTGAGCATTAACAATCTTCGTTATTATTCCCTTATTTTTTAATTTGTCGTAAACCGCCAATTCTATAACCACTCTTAAAGATACGGCCAGGATATTAATATTGTTGTCCTTTAACGGTTTGTTTTTATTTAGCTCTTTTAAAATATCTTTTACTCTACTAGCTCCTTTATATAAACGATATTCATCCAGTACTACCCAGTCTGTTTTAGCCAATGAACCTTTCGTTGTATTTTTAATTTTGTTTTTTTCTTTATCCGTTTTTTTTATTTTTACGCTTTTCGCAGAAAACTTTTTGGAGTCAATTTTTGAAAATACTTTTTCAGTTAACTCATCTTTAGTTGCTTGCGCTGATATTTTCTCATCCCCGATAATATATGGAATTAATTGTTTTAATATTTTTTCGGACCGTTTTTTATCCTCGAATGTAACTATTCCTTCACTAGAGACATCGTAACCTAAAAGTTTTTTGCCATTTTTGCTTATAATAAGCCTCTCAATAGCATTAAAACCAGCATCTCGCATTTTTATTTCAACAGCATTGTCTCCAATTTCTAATATCCATTCATAGAAATAAAGTTTTGCGAGTTCGTTAGCAAATCTCCCCTTAGTCGTGCCGTATTCCTTTGCCGCTGATTCTATATTAAGTTCTCTATCATCAATTAAATTCTTGTACATCCTTAATCTTTGCAATTGCTCCCAGGATTTAAGTAAACGATTAACATGAATATCCCAAATTTCTTTTTCCGCCTCTTTTCGGGAAGGAGCAATGGTTATCTTGATATTTTTAAGTCTTTGCTTATTAATCTTTTTGTTTAGTTCTTCCAGCTCTTTTTTGTCTTTGGCATTAGTAGCTAATTTGGGATTCAGCAGCAATTGACAAGCGGCCAGTCGTCTATTTCCATCCAAAACAATCAATTTACCATTTTCTTTACAAACAATTGCCACCGCACTACGGTGATAACCGTTATTTGCTATACTTTTTGCGATTCTCAAAACATCCTCTTTGTCCAAAAGGTAATTTCTAATTTGAGTGATGTCATTTTGATCTCTGACGTGTTTTGGAAATCTTGGATTTTGTAAATCCAATTCCAATTTTTCAACATCAATGATATCATCTTTCCATTGTTTTCTTGTGCTCATATAAATTTACTTTCTATATTTATTCCCCAATTTCAAATATTTTTTTAACTAATCCAGTCTTTGCATAAAAGGCTCGGGTAATTGGTCGGCGTTCGCCTGTTCGTGGATTAATTCCGCCAGTTCCTTTTGTTCTGGCTTGAATCCATTTTCCATCTTTACCAGTCAAACTTTCAAAACCCTGTTTAATTAGTTTTTCTCGTATAAAATCATAATCAGCTTTAATCCCCTTTATCAAATCATCATCTTCTAAAAAATCTAAACTTTCCACTTCCAATAATTCTACCCTGGTTGCATTTTGACCATGCCACATAACCGCACAAAATACCATTGACTTTAGTTTTTCCCAGCAATGACTTTCAAAAAAATTATGTTCCTTTAGCTCTTTTGGATTAATCATGGTAATAGCCATCGTTTCTTTCGGCACAAGTATAGCTTTCACTTTATGAAAACTAACAGATTTAAGCTCATAAGATAAGCCATTCGGTGCTTTTGATACATTATTTTCAAGTCCAGCTAACCTTTCTAAAACTAAACCTTTCCAGCCCTTATTTTGCTTACCTGTTTCAAAAGTGGTTATATTATATTCTTCAGCCAATTTTCTTAAATCTTGACCAATATATTTTTTTAGATTTTTTATAGCAGTCGCTCGAGTTACGATTTTCATATATTATTTCTTGTTTTTAAGTAGTTCTTTAAACCTCTCAATAGATAAATCGAGGTATTTTTTTTCTGTATCAATCCCAATAAATTTTCTATCATTCAAAACACTTGCCAGCCCTGTCGTGGAAGAGCCAGTAAAAGGATCTAGAACAACATCATTTTTGTCAGTGCTGGCTAATACAATTCTAACTAATAAATCTATTGGTTTTTGGGTTGGGTGTTTGCCAAAATTTTTTTCTTGTTTTTTAGGCGGATAAATTGACCAAACGCTCCTCATTTGTAAATTTGGCTTTTTGATAAAATCTTCCGACCAGTCTCCATTTTTCATTAAATCGTAGTTAAACTTGTGTTTCCCTTTTTTATCTTTTCTCGCCCATATTAGAGTTTCGTGACTGGCGGTAAAAAAACGGCAACTTAAATTTGGTGAAGCGTTAGGTTTAAACCAAGCTATATCGTTGAGAATATGAAATTTATTTATTTGTAATGCAAAACCACACTGATAGATGGAATGATAAGTTCCCGAAATCCAAATTGTTCCGCCCGGTTTCAAAACCCTATAACAGGCTTTCGTCCATTCAAGATGAAATTCAAAATCTTTTTTTAGTCCATTACTTAAATCCCAATTACCTTTTTTTACACTGACCATCTTACCATTATGGCAGGTAAAAGATCCTGATGACAAAAAGTAAGGCGGATCGGCGAAAATCATATCTACTGAATTTTCAGGTAACTGTTCTAAAATTTTTAAACTATCTTTTTTGTATAAAACAAAATTATCCTTAGTGAAGTAAGGCTTGTCTTTTACGCTGTTTAAAATTTTCTTTTGAGTCGCCATATTTACTGTTATTATATCAAGGATATTGGGCTTTGTCTAACCAAAAAACCAGCGTAAAACGCTGATTTTTTCTCGGTTCAAACATAGACATCTGGCGGAGAGGGAGGGATTCGAACCCTCGAGCCCCGTTAAGAACTAACACCTTAGCAGGGTGCCCCTTTCAGCCACTCAGGCACCTCTCCATATTTTTGTGTTTTTGTGTTTTGTGCTATAATTAATATATAAAAGATTAACAATAATGTCAATTTAATCTATGCCTAAAAAACATATTAAAATAGATTATGGGAAAGAAATTATAAGCTGGAAAGTGCCTGAATATGAAAAGCATGAGAGAAGCAGAAACTGGTATATAATTATCACCGGCCTGGCTTTATTACTGCTAATATACTCCTTTTTTAGCGGAAACTTTCTTTTCGCCGTCATAATCATAATCGCGGCAGCGGTTATTATTATGCATGACGGCAACGAACCGATTTTAATAAAAGTGAGCTTGACTGATGAAGGCGTGGTGGTCGGCCGAAAATTTTATGATTATGACGAATTTAAGGACTTTTCGGTTGTATATAAGCCCCGACAGGAAGTAAAAAACCTATATTTTGAATTTAAAAATGCAATTAAGCCCCGGCTGTCAATCCCTCTGGATAAACAAAACCCTTTACTAATCCGCGAAAATCTGCTAAAATACTTGCCAGAAGATTTAGACAGAACAGACCAGCCCTTATCGGAAGGATTAGCCAAACTATTTAAATTATAATTTTTTAAAAAAATATAGTGGAAGCGAGAAACCGGTTTCTCGCTTTTATTTATTGCACTCGTCGTTCAACGGATAGGACGCCGGCTTGCGGAGCCTGTAATGGAGGTTCGATTCCTCCCGAGTGCACCAACAATTATACCTAAAAAAATTTTAAACTCATTCACCCTTGACTTATTTATAAAAATAGTTTAATATATAAAATTACTCTTTTTACTGTTTTTAAAATACTTTGTTTTAACAATAAAAAACAACTAACAAAGGAGAAAACAACATGGCTGAAGAAAAGACTGTTATGGTTGTAGATGATGAAGAAACGATTGTAAACATATTAACGGAAACATTAGACATGGCCGGATTTGAAACCATAGGACAGACAAGCAGTCCGGCGGCTCTGGCTGAATTTAGAGAAAATTATAGCCGGATTGACCTGGTTGTTACTGACCAAACTATGCCGGAAATATCCGGCCTTAAACTGGCTGAAGAAATCCAAAAAATAAAGCCGGGAACCCCGATTATCCTTATCACCGGTTTTATGGAAATGACAGCCGAACAGTTATGGGAGAAAGGCATCAAGGCATTTCTTCAAAAGCCCCTTTCCCTAAAAAATTTTATGGAAGCGGTGAAGTCATTAATCGCCGCCGAATGAGTTCTTCTGGTCCTGGAAACTTTTTTATAGTTTACCGGGACTTTTTTATTTTATTAAGATATACATTGCAAAAATACCAATTAAAATAAAAGTGTTTTTCGCGCTTTTTTATTTTCGTGTTAAAATATAGCTATGCTTACTTTAAATACAGACATAGAAAAAATAAATCGCGTCGGAGTTACGACAGCCAAACGATTAAAAAAACTGGGGATTGCCACTATTCAAGACCTGCTTTTTTATTGGCCTTTTAGATATGATGACTTTACCAAACTGACGCCGATAGATAAACTACAGCCCGGCGAAAAGGCCAATATTACCGGGCAGATTGAGTTAATCCAAAACAAACGCAGTCCGCGTAAACGAATGTATATAACCGAGGCCTTAATTAGCGACCAGACAGAAACGATAAAAGTTATCTGGTTTAACCAACCCTTTATTGCCCGCAATTTGCGTATCGGCGACTTTGTTTCTCTGGCCGGCAAAGTGGAAGATGATTACGGCGGAGTGATGATGAATTCGCCTGTTTATGAAAAAATTACTGTCCAAAACACTATTCATACCCAGGGTCTTGTCCCCAATTATCACCTAACCGCCGATATCACGCAAAAACAGATCAGATTTTTAATTAAGCAGGTTATTAACGTTGCTAAGCAAATTCCCGACTGGCTGCCATTTAAAATAAAAAAAGATTTAAATTTATTGGATTTAGGCGCTTCCATAGCTAAAATCCATTTCCCTAAAAATCAAACCGATATAGAAAGAGCAAAAAAACGCCTAGGCTTTAATGAACTATTTTTAATCCAATTACAGTCGCAAATAATAAAACATGGCTTAAAATTAAATCAAGCGCGAAAAATAGAATTTAAGGAAAAACAAACCAAAGAATTCGTTAATTCCCTACCTTTTAAACTAACCTATTCCCAACGTAAAACCGCCTGGGAAATATTAAAAGACCTGGCCAAAGATAAGCCAATGATCCGGCTCTTGGAAGGCGATGTTGGCAGCGGCAAAACCGTCGTAGCTGTTATCGCTATGTTAAACACGGCCTTAAATAAAAAACAAGCGGCCTTGATGGTGCCGACAGAAATCCTGGCTGGGCAGCATTTTAATTCCATTACCAACCTGTTAAAAAATTTTAATATTAAAATCGGATTGCTTACCCGCGGCCAGCAAAAAATAAACCCAACAACCAACAACCAACAACCAACAACCTCTAAACAAACAAATAATATAACCAAAAAAAATATAATTAATGGTATTAATCAAGGTAATATAAATATTATCATCGGCACCCACTCGCTGATTCAGAAAAATATTGAATTTAATAATCTGGCTCTGGCTATAGTTGATGAACAGCACCGCTTTGGCGTTAAACAGCGCCACGCCTTGACACAGACTAATACAGACTCAGGCGGACTAATACAGACTGACGCTTCTGAAAATGGATTGTTATATGAAAACTTAACCTATAAAATTAGAGGGGCAATCTTTAATGTTAAAAAACAACTGGGCTTGGGACATAAAGAAAAAATATACCAAAACGCCCTAGAAGAAGAATTTAAAAAATTAAAAATTAACTTTGATAAAGAAAAAACCATAAAAATAAAATATGATAATAAAAAAATTGGTACCTACAGGCCTGATTTTATTATTGAAAATAAAATTATCCTGGAAATAAAAAAATTGCCTTTTATTGGAAAATTTGAAAAAGAACAGGTTTGGCACTATTTAAAAGGATCTTATTATAAATTGGCTTTACTAGTAAATTTTGCCAAAGACGATGTCCAAATAGAACGTTTCATTCACTCCAGCAAACAAAATTATATAAACACGACCAGTCCGCATCAGTCCGCACAAGTCCGCATCAGTCCGCATATGAGTCCGCACCTACTATCTATGACCGCCACGCCAATCCCCCGCTCTCTGGCTTTGGCTCTGTACGGCGACCTGGATATTTCCATAATTAATGAAATGCCCAAGGGGAGAAAAAAAATTACTACGCGGGTAGTGGAAGAAAATAAACGCGCTCAAACTTACTTTTTTATCCGCGAACAGATAAATCAAGGCCGGCAGATTTTTGTAATATGCCCCTTAATTGATATTTCCGATAAATTAGGGGTTAAATCGGTTAAACAGGAATTTGCCAAACTAAATGAAAAAATATTTCCGGACTTAAAAATTGAATTTTTGCACGGCCGGATGAAAGCCAGGGAAAAAGAGCAAATTATGCAAAATTTTTTGGATAATAAAACTAAAATCTTGGTCTCCACTTCAGTGGTGGAAGTCGGAGTTGACGTACCTAACGCTACCATTATGATGATTGAAGGAGCCGATAGATTTGGATTAGCCCAACTGCATCAATTCCGAGGCCGGGTCGGCCGGGAAAAGCACCAATCTTACTGCTTTTTGTTTACTGACAATGACAACGACAAAACCTTAAAACGTTTGCAGGCTTTGGTTAATAATTATGACGGTTTTTCTCTGGCTAGAATGGATTTAAAATTCAGAGGTCCGGGTCAGGTTTACGGCCTGGCCCAAAAAGGCTTTCCGGAATTAAAAATTGCTTCCTTATTTGATTATGAATTAATGAATTCAGCCAAAGAAGAAGCCAAAAAACTTATTGAAACTGACACAAATTTAGATAATTACCCGCTTTTAAAAGACAAACTGGACGAACAAGATAAAATAACGCATTTGGAATAATGAAAATTATTAAAGGCAATAACACTAATTCGGATGCGCCCTATTCGTAGCAGGGCTTGCCGAAGACAATAACAAAACCTTGACAATTTACGATTTTTTAGTATAATATAAGCAAGTTCTTTTCAATATCTTTTAAAAATTTAGGAGGTGATAAAACTATCGGCTAGTTAGTCTTTTTTAACAACAATTTAAAGACAAGGAGGAGATTATGAATTTTTATCTAGGTAATTCAAGGGCGACGATGCGTTACTCTGAAAACCGCGGCTCACACAATGGCGGGCCCAGCCAAGTTGGTGGGCAAAAACTTCAATTTTCAGAAATAATATGTCCTTTTTGCCATACACCTATAGCGCCCGGCGATAAAGACATAGTTAAAACCTCATACGGAACCGCCCATTACTCGCGTTGTGCTCTTCCTCTGGGTATAAAAATTCTAGTGGCTTCCGGGATATCAAGACCAACGGAATTCTCAACTCCGGAATTTATACAAAAATTCCTTCAGCAACAAACAAATAACCTCCTTGAAAAACCTGATAACCCCACAATCGAAAATCAACTAACAACCATCATCGGGGTGGCCCAAGAATATTTTGGCTGCGAAATCAGATTTTCCAAACTCATGGCCGCAAGATAAAAAGGAACTGGTCCTGTCGTTGATGCTTTATCACGACTCACAATCAACGATACCTATGGGACCAGTTCCACCAATCAATAAAGCTCAGCTAATAAAACCGCTGAGCTATTTTTATTTTATAAACTAGTTACTAAACTACTTTATAGTAGCTTAGTAACTTAACAACTCTTTGTCGTCATACATAAAACCGCCATAATTTATTTTTATAATCTTTGGCATAATCAATCCCGACCCGCGGGGTTTTTTTAATTAGCAACGGTTTTAAATTCTCTTTCCGTGCTTCTATCCAAAGACCATGTTTTTTAATATAGGCAGGCAAACCGTTAAATTTTTTATCTATTTTTAAAGCTTTGGTTAATTTAGCCGGACCAGTCAATTGATAATTGGCGGCCGGTTCCGCCCCGCGAATTAAAACCGCCGCCGGATAATTTTCTTTTTCCGTTACAATATTTAACATATAGTGCATTCCATAAACCAAATATACATAAATAACCCCGGGGCCGCCGAACATTACCTTGTTTCTTTCAGTTCGGCCGCGGCTGGCATGGCTGGCCAAATCATTCGGACCGCAATAGGCTTCGGTTTCTATAATTTTTGTCCTAATAATTTTATTGCCAACTTTCCGCACTAAAAAACAGCCCAAGAGATCTTGGGCGACTTTCAGGGTCTGACGATTATAAAATTGCCTGGCTAAAATTTTGGGCATACTGATACATCTAAATAATACTGGCTATATTTTTTACCACTTGTTCCAAATTTTTTATCTTTTTTAATTCAATTTTTTCTGCCTTAATATTACTGTCCGGGATAATAGCTATATCAAAGCCCAGTTTCCCGGCCTCGGTCAAACGTTGTTCCAGCTTGGCCACCTGGCGCACCTCCCCGCCCAAACCAACTTCGCCCAAAACAATGGTCTTCCGGCTAATTACCTGATTAAGAAGAGAAGAAGTAATGGCTAAACAAACCGCTAAATCAAGAGCCGGGTCATTAATTTTTAAACCGCCGACTATATTTAAAATTATATCCTGATTCATCAGCTTAAGACCGGCTCGCTTGGTTAAAACCGCGGCCAAAACCTGCAACCGGTTTAAATCAAAACCGGAGGCCTTTCTCTGCGGATAGCCAAAAATAGTTTTGGTAACTAGGGCCTGAACTTCAATTAAAAACGGCCTAGTCCCCTCAATTAAGCAACTGATAACCGAACCGGTAATCTTCTGGTCGCCGGCATCTATAAAAACCGCTCCCGGGTTAGTAATTTCTCTAAAGCCCGAAGCGGTCATTTCAAAAATACCTAATTCATTTACAGAGCCAAACCGGTTCTTAATGGCGCGCAATATCCGGTAATCATGAGCGGTTTCGCTTTCCAGATATATAACCGTATCCACTATGTGCTCCAATGATTTTGGCCCGGCAATCTGTCCGTCTTTGGTAATATGGCCAACCAAAATTATGGCTATATTGTTTTCTTTGGCAATTTCCAAAAATTTAACCGCCCCGACCCGAATCTGATTAAGGCTGCCGGCCTCAGATGGAATTAAGGAGGAATAAACCGCCTGGATTGAATCTATTATTACCAGGCTTGGTTTTAATTTTATCAAAGCCGCTAAAATTTTTTCAACATTTGTTTCGCTGATAAATTTAATATTTTCCAGATGGCAGTTTAATCGGCTCATCCTTGATTTAACCTGATTAACAGACTCCTCGCCGCTGGCATAAACAACCGGAGTGGAACTTTGGCCTTGGCCGACTGCATCCGCTATCTGCGCCATTATGGTTGACTTTCCTATCCCCGGCTCGCCGGATAACAATATTAGAGACCCGGGCACGATTCCACCGCCCAAAACGCGGTCCGCCTCCCCAATATTGGTTTTTATTCTATCTAATTTTAATTCAGCCACCTGGCCAATATCAATAATCTCAGCCGGATTAACATTAACGGCTATTTTATTATCAACTTCCCTTTGGTCAATTGTCTGCATCTTTAAAGTCCCCCAGGCGCCGCATTCCAAACAACGCCCGCTCCATTTGGAAAACTGGGCGTCGCAACTTGAGCAGACATAAATATTAAAAATTTTAGACATATTTAATATTCTGAATTTAAAATCTCTCTGGCCAATCGTTCATAGGCCTTTCCTCCCCGCGATTTCGGGTCATAATGAAGTATTGACCGGCCATAACTCGGAGCTTCGGCCAAACGAACGCTCCGGGGAATTACGGAGCGAAAAACCCGATTGGGAAAATACTGATATAATTCATTCATAACCGACGTAGACAATTTGTTCCGCTTATCAAACATAGTGATAACCGCGCCCTTTATTCCCAATTCCGGCTTTAAATTCGCTTGCACCAAACTAATGGTTTCCAATAGCTGTCCCAGACCTTCCAGGGCATAATACTCACTTTGAATCGGGATTAGAATTTCATCAGCCGCCACCAAACTGTTTATGGTCAATAGACCCAATGAAGGCGGCCCGTCAATAATAATAAAATCATATTCATCCCTAACGGTTTCTAAAACAGATTGTAATTTATATTCCCTATCTTCTAAATCCACTAATTCAATCCCGGCTCCGGCTAAAGACGGGGTTGAAGGCGCGATTTTATATCCCTCCTGGACAGTTCTTTTAATAATCTCATGGGTTGGCCTCAATCCGATTATGGCTTCATAAATCCCCTGCTCCAAGTTTTTACTGTCAATTCCGAGCCCGGAAGTGGCGTTGGCCTGCGGGTCAATATCCACTAACAAAACCTGCTTACCCAAATAGGCCAGATAAGCGCCTAAATTAACCGCGGTAGTGGTTTTGCCCACTCCGCCCTTTTGATTCACGATTGAAATAATTTTGCCCATATCTAATCCAAATTATATTATCATTATAATACTTATGCCAATCTTTGACAATTTTACCTAATTTTATTATACTAAAATCAGTTTTTATTTTTAAAGCCGCGATGGTGAAATTGGTAGACACGCGGGACTCAAAATCCCGTTCTGGCAACAGAGTGAGGGTTCAACTCCCTCTCGCGGCACTATAACAACAAAAAGTTTCACGAGCGAATGAGCGAGTGGTCCGCCTTTTGCGCAACAAAAACTGGCGGACAAATCTCTCCCGAGGCACAAAAAAACACCAATTCCAAACAGGAAAAGGTGCTTGTTTTATTTTTATCTGCTTATCAACGTTAGCAGATTACTTCTTACTTCTTACCTGCCCGCCGAAGAGGCGGGCTTCTCACTTCTTACTCCCTGCTTTTATACTCTCTTATAGCTTCAACCACTTTGGAATCGTTGCTTAAATTCTCAATAAATAAAACATGGTCTAAATTTATATTCATTTTGTTTTCCGGGCCGTGGATTTCATTGCCAAGCTTAATCAAGGAAAAATTATCGGCCGAGACCTGCCCGGTCTCTTCCCCCAAAGACGATGCCTGAAGCGCTTGGGACATACGTAAATAATAAATATCTTCCAAAACCAAAGTCTGGAGATTAATATCGGTTACTTTGCCGAAATAAACCTGCCCGTTAGAAAGAAAAACCGCCTGATATTTATCCGGGTCGGACCAATTTAATAAACGACTGAAACTGGTACTGCTGCTAAATAAAAAATTAAACACAATCAATAAAACTACGGCTATTACCAAAATAACGGCTGTCCATAATATTGTTTTTCGACGCGCCCGCGAATTTAATAAATTGGTTATAATATTCATACGATTATATATAATTCAAACCCGCAAATTATATGCCGGGCTATTTTAAAATAACCACCAGCAAATAAAATTTACAATATTTAAATTATGTTATTATTTCTTCATTTATTTAATTTATTTATTATTTCTTCATTGCCCGGATTTAACTCCAGCGCCTTTTCAAAATATTTTCTCGCCTCGTCTGTTTTACCCTCTAATTCAAAAGACAAGCCCAGACTATATAAAGCATTTGAATGACCCTGGTTAATTTGGATTACTTTTAAAAATTTTTCAATCGCCTTGTCTATTTCTCCCTTGTTATAATAAAGCCTCCCCTGCTCATAAAATATTTCCGGGTCATTATATGTCTTAGTCAACTCATCTAATATCGGCAAAGCTTTTTCCGGTTGGTCTTCTTTTATATACGTTTTTGCCAGCCAAAACTTGGCTTCATCGTAATCAGGCTTCATTATCAAGGCCTCAGTCAACGACTGCTTCGCCTTATCCGGCAAAGAAGCCTTCAAATAGGCTTTTCCCAGCTCGGTTAAAAGAACCGGGTTGGTCGGCTCCAATTGAACTGCCCGGCCAAACGCCTGGACTGCGCCTGACTCGCTCCCTTTTACCAACGGCCCGACGTCTCGATAAATCATGCCCAAAGTTTCCTGGCAGGCTACTGAATTTGGATAATTGTCCGCGGCCGCCTGAGCCGCCCGGATACTATTTTCCAAATTCTGCTTTATCAGATTATTATCCCGAAAATTGACCGGTTTCATCATTTCCGCTTTTATTTTGTTTAAATAACTCTTGGCCAAACTAATTTTATAATTATAGCGATGCGAATTTAAATTAATTGCCTTTGCCAACCCATCTTCATTATTTTTTTTTGCATAAAAATCAGCTAACCAGTATTTTATCCCGTAACCGGCCAGCACTACCAAAAAAATGCATAATAATGTAAAACAAATTAGAGGCAGTTTATTAATTATTCCGCCCCGGGGGAAATCTTTTGTTCCCTCGCTCGTATCTAAATTTATATTTTTTTCACTAAAAATCAACAACTTGGAATTATACGCCGTGGCCATCAGTAAGGCCAGCAAGGTAAAAAACAAAAACAATAGCGAAAGGCTGTTTAAAAATAAAAACTGTAGCAAAATCAATACTGACAAACAAACAATAATAATTAATGTTAATCCCAAAAAATTATTCTCTGTTTTATCCTCTCTTAAATCAAATCTATAAAAATATTTTCTAATAACAATATAAGTTAAGTAAAAAAAAGAACTGATAACCAACAGATAACTCAGTATTCCTAAAATACCCAATGTCCCCACTATTTCAAAAACATAAGAATATCCTTTGTCAAATCTAAACTGCCAAAATTCAAAATTATTATATTCCCCATCGCGATACAAAGAAAAAATATTGGCAAAAGTGCCCGGCCCGGAACCGAAAATAAAATTATCTTTTAATGACTTAAAGGAAATGCTGACAGTATTTTCATAATCCAGTCCCACTGTCCGCGGGAGTTCTTTGCCGAGCAATATATTATCCAAATTTATTTTATGGCCGGAGGAAAAAAATAAAAATGCCCCGGCGACAACAATGAGTATAATCGGAAGAAAAAAAAATTTTTTAAAAATATTTAATAACTTAAAAGGCCGGCTAGAAGCGGAAATAAAATTAATCAGCCCAAGCATTAACCCGCCCAAAAACAGGCTAACCCAGGCAACATAAAAATCAACCAAAGCTAAAAATATTAAAGCCAAAAATAATATTATTTTAAAAAACCATAGCTGGTAATTTTTCAATTTAAAATAAACGCCTTCATTTTTATAATTCATTATAAGCATTCCAACTATTAATATAATTATTACAACACTGTAAGAAGCCAAAATTTCCAACGAACCGCTGACAAAGCTAAATGAATCCTGAATAAAACCGGCGCCCGACATTAAATTCCATAAGCCAAAAAAAGAAAACCAGGCCGTCAGTAAAGCCAAGCCGTATGAATATATTAATAATTTAAGGCAGGAAAAAATATAATCATCGCCAAACTTATCCTTGTCTGAAAAAATATTGATAATAATAAAATAAAAAACAACCAATAAAAACAAGGCTATAAACGAATCGCTGAACCTTCCGTAATAACCAAAAAATGAAGAAAACTTATCAAGGCTGAAAACGGCCGACAATAAAAAGGCTAACAAAAAAATCAATACCGGAATATCCATCGGCGAATTCTTCAGTATTAATTTACCGCCAAATTTGGCTGACTTGATAAAAAATAAAATTGCTATTATCGGAACAATTAATAGTAATAAAAAAAATTTATTAAATTCAAACCATTCAAATGTCCAAGGCAAAAAAAATAAAGGTAAGGTAAAAATCAAGCCCTTTATTAAATATATCATTATCTTGTCCAATAGAATAATATTATCGTCCGGCATAATAATAAATTTCAAAAAATTAATTAAACCTTCGTCTAATTTTAAATTTCCTTATTTTCCGATAATTTCTTCTCAAATAAATCCTTAATAAATACACTAACGGCCGTGGCTACCGGAATAGCCAATACCGCCCCTATTATTCCCGCGACTTTAAAACCAATTAACAACACAACTATACTGACAATCGGATTTAAGCCAACAACTTTCTGCATCAGCTTCGGCACAATTATATTATTTTCAACCCACTGAATAATTATATATAAAATAGCCACAAATACCGCCAGCATCGGCGCCTGCGTAAAAGCCAAAAAAATCGCCGGAATAGCGGCCAATATCGGACCCAAATAAGGCACAAATTCGGTTAATCCGGCTATTAAAGCCAATATTAAAGCATAATCAACTTTTAATATTAACAGCCCTGAAAATGTTAAAGTAAATATTATTAAAGATAAAATTAACTGACCCCTGAGCCATAACCCTATTTTTCTTTGCATTCTTGATATTAGCTGCATTAAATACGGCTGATATTTATCGGGAGCAATTGACCTGATTATTTTTTTCATGGCGCTGTCCTCAACCACCATGTAAAAAGTAATAACCAGCACCAAAAAAAATGAAAAAATACTTCCAAAAATACCGGTAACAGTAGAATAAACGCCGCCAGCCGCATTTTCCAAATTTGAATTGACCGAACCCAGACTGTTTTTAATATTATCCAAAAATTCATGTTGATTTGTATAATTTTTAAAAACAGAAAAGCCGGAAGAAATTTTTTCAAAATATTTGGGAAAATTAACTGATATCTCGCTTATCTGCTGTATTATCGGCGGAATTATCAAATAAACTATTGAACTTAAGATTATAAATAAAGCCAAATAAATTAACACTATTCCCAATGTTCGCGGAATCCTTCTTTTCCGCATCCAATCAACCCAAGGATCAAGAGCGCTGGCCATTACCAAAGACACGAACAAAATGGCCAAAATATCCTTTACCGTATATAAAAAATAAAGCGCTAATAAAATAAAGATAATTTTTAATATTGTAATTGTGGAAATATTAATATTAGTTGCTTTTTTATTATCCATAATATTAAAATTTAATTAATTATCTTACTATATTATAAAATAAATTGCGCAAATAAGCAAAAATAGACCGTCATTACCGCCTGTTTTTGAATGAATTTTATTATAAGAGGACAACGCAAAATTAATTCAAATATTAATTTATTTTTTTTCTTCTATTTTTTTTCTAACTTCTTTAATAAAACCATTTTTGCTTATTGTTCTGGTTTGTTTTTCACCTCTGTCCCGCACCGTCAATTTATCGGAGTTTATTTCTTTATCGCCAATAACCAACATATACGGCACCTTCTCATTTACGGCTTTTCTTATTTTATTTCCAACCGTCTCATTGCCGTCGTCCACTTCAATCCTGATATCATTTTTCTTAAATTCTTCGGCTAATTCAAAACAATATTTAATATGTTTTTCACCAACTGAAATTATTTTTACCTGAACCGGAGACAACCAGACCGGGAAAGCGCCGCCGTAATGCTCAATTAAAAGAACTAAAAACCTTTCATATGATCCAAGTATAGCCCTATGAACCATAACCGGCTGCTCTTCTTTGCCTTTTTCATTAATATAAGTCAAACCAAATCTTTTAGCGGTGGCAAAATCAAGCTGGACTGTGGGAATCTGTATTTCCTTACCCAGAGCGTCTCTAAACATAAAATCCAATTTTGGTCCATAAAGCGCGGCTTCTCCTTCCACTCTCTTTGCTCCTAATTTCATTTCTTTCGACACCTCTTCTAATATTTCTTCGCATTTATCCCAATCCTTGGATTCGCCAATATATTTTTCAGGATGGTCGTAGTCTCTAACAGATAAAGAAACCCAGTGTTTCCCCCACATACCTAACGCACTATAAAAATCCTTGATTATGTTTACTAAAATTTTTATTTCATCTTTAACTTGGTCTAATCGGCAAAAAGTATGCCCGTCCTCTACGGTAATAGCATATACCCTATTTAAACCGCCCACTTCGCCTGTTTTTTCCGCCCGATACTGTTTTTCCGACTCCATATACCGAATCGGCAAATCCCGATATGAACGGGGTTGGGAAGCAAAAATCTGAGTTTGATGAGGACATTGAACGGGTTTAATTACAAACTCGTGCCCGCGTCCCGAAGAAACATGAAACAACTCTTCTTTAAATTTTTGCGCATGCCCGGACAATTTATACAAATCAATTTTAGCTAAATGAGGTGTTATTACTTTTTGAAAACCATAATTAGAACATACTTTCTCAATATGCTTTCTTAATTCATCAATAATAATTGTCCCCTTAGGCGTAAATAAGGGCAAACCCGGACCGACTAAATCCGAAAAACAAAACAAATCCAATTCTTTTCCAAGTTTGCGATGGTCTCTTTTCCCCGCCTCTTCAAGCATCGCCAAATATCGCCTTAATTCTTTAGGGTCTGGAAAAGCCACTCCGTAAATTCGAGTAAGCATCTTATTTTTTTCATCTCCCCGCCAATAAGCGCCGGCCAGTTTGGTTAATTTAAAAGCATTGGTCTTAACTATTCCGCTGGATTTAATATGCGGTCCGCGGCATAAATCTTCAAAATCACCCAGCCGATAATAACTTACTTTTTTCTCGCCTTTGGCCTTTAACTCTTTTATTAAATCCACTTTGTATGTTTGACCGACCTTTTTCTCCCGCGCCAAAGCTTCTTCTATATCCAATTCAAACTTTTCAAATTTTAAATCATTTTTAATTATCTCTTCCATTTTTTTTTCAATCCTAATTAAATCCTCTTCGCCTATCTTTCCCTTGCCGAAATCAAAATCATAATAAAAACCGTTTTCTATCGCCGGACCAATGGCGAATTTTACCTTGGGCCATAACTCTAAAACCGCCGCGGCCATAATATGCGACAATGAATGCCGCCTTATTTCTTCCCTATCGGCGGATACACCTGAATTTTTTTGTTTTTTATTGCTCATATTTTTTATCTTTAATTATTAAAATATATATTAAGGCTATAATAGCGCCGGCTAAATCAGCCACTAAATCCAAGGAAGTATTTACATAACCGCCCACCCCCGTTTCCGGAATCACTACGGTGGCAAAAAATTCAACAATTTCATTAAAGGCTCCGACGCCTAATCCGGCCATAACAATTACGATTAATATTGAAATCCATTTTTTTGTGTCTATTCTTAAACTTGGCTTTAATAAATGATACATCAAAAGCGTGGCCACTCCAAATCCAATAATATGCACAAACTGGTCATATCTAAAAATATTATAGGGCGGGCCGACAATCGGCAATAAAATAATTTCATATAATTTTTTACCGCCTATAAAAATTCCTCCTCCCGACATATGAAGTATTGCCCAAACAGTCATGCCCCAAAGTATAATATTCGGATAATTTATTCTTTTATTGGTAAATAATATTACTAAAAGAAAAAATATTATTATGCCGATATACATTATAAATTCATAGTTTTTTCTAGATACAAAAACAATAGTAAATATAATTAATACTATTATTAATATAAATAAAATCGGCAATTGTTCTTTTTTTAAAAACCCCATCCCCGTGCATTAATAAAATTAATACACTGGGACGGGGCATTAAATATCGCCTCGCGGTTCCACCCGGCTTGTTCGCTAAAATATTTATTCGGGCAAAATCGGCCACCTACAAATATTTTAGCAACCACCTTAATTTATTTATCCTATTAAGCTTAGTCCCGAATATTCGAGATCCCGCCATAGCGGGACCATGGTTGGTTTCCTGCTTAAGATATACAGGCTCACGGCAATCGCTTTTAGATAAATTTATTTTTCAATTTTAATTTTAATTCTATCCACTAAATTAGGGACTTTTTTGTTAAAAGCCGGGCGAAAAATTAAATCATAACCGGCAATTTCCTGAAAATTATCAAGATAATCTCTTAACTGGCTTTCGGTTAAGCCAACAATTTTATGCCGGTCAATAATATTGGCATCGTCTTTTAAGGTCATTTTCCCCTCAAATGAAGACTTAATCGTGGCCAAACCATTATCAAAATTTAAGTTATTTAAATCATACGAAATATCGTCCGTATTAAACTCAATCAGATTTTTACTGTCAGGCACAATAGTAAACAATTTATTCTCCGCCAACTTAGCGACCCGCTCTTTTGAAAAAGCGACTATGGTCACCAGGGCTTCCATGCTAACCTCAAACTTCTCTTTTTCTTCCCCCACTTTTCCGTCAACTTCGGTGCTGACAGAATTTTCGTCAACCATATAAATAACCTTATCATATCCTTTATAGCTACTGCCGAATTTCTTTTCCGCTTCTTTTATTAAAACATCTTTTAAATCTTTAACCGCTTTATCAATGTCCGCCTGTTTAATATATTTTTTAATCTGCTGGCCGTAATTAAACTTGGTCTGGCTTTCGGCGTATATTTTTTCCTGCAAACCGGCCCATAGCCCCGGAATGGTAAATCTTGTCGGCCCGATAGCCATAGCTTCACTCGGCTCATCGGCATATATTTCCGCTTCTACCGAGCCGCCAGCTGGAACATTTACGGTTTCTTTTATTCTAAATAATTTATTATCAAGGCTTAACAGTCTAGTGGTGGCGACTAACGGCTGATTTTTGGTATAATTATTTATTATTATAATCTTGCCGCTGACTTCTTCGCCAATTATTTCCGTATCTGTACTTAAATATGTTTCCGACTCCTCTATTTTAACCTGTTCAACCACTCCTTCAACGGCATTTTCCAGCGAGGAAGATTCTTCTTTTACTTTTTCATCATAAACATCAAAAATAAGGCTGTCGCTAATACGCTCCTGACTCGGTATTAATACTATAGTTAAATTAACAAAAGAAAAATAAAAAATTACCACAATTAATATAACGGTTGCCAAACCAAAACTAAAAGCGATTTTGCGATATAAATTAATGGGCCTTTTACCCGAAACTTTTTTGTTGTTAGAGATATCCTTGGGCATATTTTTCTCTTTACTTAATTTAAAATTATCTTCGTCCTTGGGGCTATTATTTACTATCGGCTCTTTTTTAGGGGCCAATAATTTTTTTCTAGGGCTATTTTTAGGTTTGGCAATATTTTTAGCTGTCTTTTTATTACTAACATTGCCCGGCTTTTCAGAAGTATCTAAAACGTTTTTTGATAAATTCATATGATTGTTAAAATTAATAATATAAATAGTACAATCTAAATCTTTAAATATAGGCCAAGACCGCAAACAAACATGATATTACTAATTAATATACCAAATATTTTAATTTTTGTCTATAATAATATTTTTAAAATTATTATTAATTTCATTTATTAACGCATTTGAATTATCAACCATAAATCCGGTTTCAATAATATTCTTTTGACCATTATCACTAAATTTTAAAACTACCTGATTGTGGCCGCAATATTTTAAAAATAAATTTTTTAATTCGCCTAATTCTTCGGCGCTTAATTTTTTGCTAAAAATCAAATTTAATGAACCGCTCTTTGATTCCGGGCCGGATCCTTGGTCGGCCGGCCGCTTTTTTGACGGCCGACCGGCGGAAACAAAATAATTGTTATTGTCGGTTCCATTATTAAAACTGTTCTCGTCTTTATCCAACCTGAACAAATTAATAGAGTTGGAAATATTATTAATTTCCAATTCTCTAGCCCGATTCGCCAATATTTTTACTTCCTGATCTTTATCTGATATTTTTCCGCTGCAAATTATAGCTTTCCCTTCCTGCCATAAATCAAGCGTTTTTTTTAACAGACTTGGAAAAACCAATATTTCCGTACTGCCAACCGAATCCTCAATCTTAACAAATAACATTGATTCGTTTGAACGGGTAATTATTTTCTTTAGGCTGGAAATAATTCCCGAGACATCAACGTATTTTCCTTTCATGTCGGGACGCAACTCCGCCAACGGCACAACTACGTCTTTCAATTGTTCTTTATAATCATTAAAAGGATGCTCGCTGATATACAAACCCAACAACTCTTTTTCCCATAACAATTTTTCTCTATTTTGAACAGAGGCAATGTCGGCTAATTCAATCCTGTTCATCATATTCAGATTGGGGGCATCGGCAAAGAGGCTGTTTTGCTTATTATTTTTTGCTTTACTGGCTTCTTTATTAAAATTAAGCAATCTGTCAATATTGCCGATTAATTGGGCTCTTTCCCCGTGCCCGTCCAAACCGCCGCTTTTAATCAGGCTTTCTAAAGATTTTCTATTTAAATCTTTATCGGTCACTCTTTCCAAAAAATCAAAAATATCTTTATACGGCCCATTGGCTTTTCTTTCATTAATAATTTCATCGGCAATATGCTCACCAACATTTTTAATAGCTTTTAAACCAAACCGAATTGTGTTGATATCTTCGTCCCGACCGACAGACTTGTTTTCTTTTGTGCCTGAAGTCACAACCGTGAAAGAAGCAAACGATTCGTTAATATCGGGCGGCATTACTTCTATCCCCATGCTACGGCACTCTTCAATTTCTATTGCCACCCGGTCTGTATTTTGTTGGTCCGCAGTTAAGAGCGCGGCCATAAATTCTGTCGGCCAATGCGCTTTTAAATAAGCGGTTTGGCATCCGATTAAAGCGTAGCAGGCGGCATGGCTCCGGTTAAAGCCGTAGCCGGCAAAGGGCTCAATAAATGAAAAAATCTTTTTGGCCAATTCTTCGGCAATGCTATTCTTTACACAGCCGTCAATAAATTTTTCTTTCTGTTTGGCCAATAATTCAGGAATTTTTTTCCCAACCGCTTTTCTTAAAACATCCGCTTCCCCCATGGTAAAACCGGCCAAATCTCTGGCAATTTGCATAACCTGCTCCTGATAGATGGCTACGCCGTATGTTTTGGCTAAAATTGGCTCTAATTTTTGATGAAGGTAAAAAACTTTCTTTTTTTTCTGCTTGCCGGCAATATAATCAGGAATCCATTCCATCGGACCGGGCCGGTATAATGATACCATGGCAATAATATCTTCAAATTCAGTCGGCTTTAATTCGCGCAAATATCGCTTCATGCCGGAAGATTCAAGTTGAAATATGCCGGTGGTTTCGCCGGCTTTAAATAATTCATAAGTTTTTTTGTCATTAAGCGGTATATTATCTATGTCTATATCAAGGCCGCGCGTATTTTTAATTATTTTTATGGCTGACTCAATAATGGTCAGATTCTTTAATCCTAAAAAATCCATTTTTAAAAGTCCCAGGGTTTCAATC
>CAYMCJ010000005.1:0-31287 GCA_964388985.1 uncultured Gammaproteobacteria bacterium
AATTCCTTCATGAAATTCAGTTTTAATAGTCCGCGGTGTTATCCCGTGTTTTTTATTATAAGCAAGTTGTTTTTTCCGGCGGCGGTTAGTTTCGTTGATGGCGTAGCGCATGGCCGGCGTAATTTTATCCGCGTACATTATAACTTTTCCCTCGCTATGCCGGGCGGCCCGGCCCATGGTTTGAATTAAAGAAGTTTCGTTTCTTAAAAAGCCGGCCATATCCGCGTCCAAGATAGCCACCAAAGAAACTTCGGGTAAGTCTAATCCTTCGCGCAAAAGGTTGATACCGACCAAAACGTCGTATTTGCCCCGGCGCAGGTCGCGCAAGATATCCATCCGCTCCAGAGTGTCAATTTCGCTGTGGAGATAGCGCGCTTTAATATTTTTTTCTTTTAAAAAATCAGCCAGCTCTTCGGACATTCTTTTAGTCAGGGTTGTAACTAAAACGCGCTGGCCCCTTTTTACCCTTTTTTCTATTTCTAAAATTAAATTAGGGATTTGTCCGGCGCTGGGACTGACCTTTACTTCCGGGTCTAATAATCCAGTCGGCCGGATAATTTGCTCCACTATTTGCTTTGATTTTTTTATTTCATAGCTTCTGGGCGTAGCGCTAACATAAATAACTTTATTTATTTTTGAATTAAATTCATTAAAATTAAGCGGACGATTATCCTTGGCGCTGGGCAGGCGAAAACCGAAGTCAATTAGGGTCTGCTTGCGGGATTGGTCGCCGGCGTACATGCCGCCTATTTGCGGAACAGTAACGTGAGATTCGTCAATAAACATCAGATGGTTTTTTGGAAAAAAATCTATTAAAGTTTCCGGCGGCTCTCCGGCTGGCCGGCCGGTTAAATGCCGGGAATAATTTTCAATCCCGTTGCAATAGCCGACTTCTTCAATCATTTCCAAATCATAGTTGGTTTTTTTCTCCAGGCGGTAAGCCTCAACCGCCTTTTTTTCTTTATTTAGGGTTTTTAACCTCTCTTTTAACTCTTGGTGAATAGCCGTCGTTGCCTGTTTCATCATATCTTCCGGGGTCATAAAATGTTTGGCCGGCAGGATGGTCATTTCATTTAATTCCTGAATTTCGTTTAAATCCGCTGTCCAGACCAACTGCCTGGCTCCGGGGCGAATATTAAAAATATAGATTTTTTTTATAATATCACCCTGCATTAGTAGGCGAATAACCGCTTCGCCGGTAGCCAGATAGATATCAATGTTTTCGCCTTTTACCCTGAATTTACCGCGATAAAATTGAGTGTCATTGCGTTCGTATTGGATTTGCACCAATTGTCTTAACAATTCGTTTCTTTTAATATTTTGCTTGACATAAAAACGTTTGCTTAAAGATAAATAAGAATCTCGACTGCCCAAGCCGTAGATACAGGAAACGCTGGCGACAATTATTACGTCTTGGCGATTAAGCAGTGATTGGGTAGCAGCGTGGCGCAGGCGGTCAATTTCTTCGTTAATGGCGGTTTCTTTTTCAATGTAAGTATCGGTTTGCGGAATATAGGCTTCCGGTTGGTAATAATCATAATAGGAAACAAAGTAATGGACAGCATTGTTCGGGAAAAAATTTTTAAATTCGCCGTAAAGCTGAGCGGCTAAAGTTTTGTTATGTGAAATTACCAGAGTTGGCTTTTGGATGGCTTCAATAATTTTGGCCATAGTAAAAGTTTTACCGCTGCCGGTAACGCCCAACAATGTCTGGTTTTGATAACCGTTATTTAGGCCTTTGACTAATTTTTTTATAGCTTCGGGCTGGTCGCCGGTTGGTTTAAATTTTGAGTGGAATTTAAATTGCATTTTTATTAAGTTGTTTTGTTAATTTGATTAGTTTGTAGATTATAGCAATAAATTTTTTAAATGAGAAGAGCCTAGGAAAAAAGTCTTCCTAGGCTCTGGCGTGGAACGCGAGATTGAGCATGCATTTAGCATCCCTCCTATTTGAGGTTTTAGGTTTCAGAATGAGCGAGGAGCCAGAAAGCTTACAACCCAAGGGTTTGTTTTTTCTTTGGTTTATCCGTTTAAAACGGTCCGTCGTCCAGCGCAAAAGCATAGAGAGGAGAAAAACTTTTCTTAAGAAGCCGCTTTCCGGGTTTTTTGGTCTTTTTTATAAAATAACATATTTATCTAAATAAGACAAGATTAATATAATTTTTTTGACAATTAGCTTAATTTAGGCTAAAATAATCGTGTAATTAATAAGTGTTTTTTATTTATGCAAAAAAAAGATATAGACAGTAAAGTAAACAAAAATCCTTTTTCTAAAATGGAAGAGGATGTTTTGGATTTTTGGGACCAGGCAAAAATTTTTGAGAAATCCGTGGCTAAAGAAGCGCCCAAGGGAGATTATGTATTTTATGATGGACCGCCATTTGGTACCGGTGAACCGCATTACGGGCATATTTTATCTAGTGTTACTAAAGATGTAGTTCCTAGATATTGGACAATGAAAGGATTTAGAGTAAAAAGGCGTTGGGGGTGGGATTGCCATGGTTTACCGATAGAGAATATTATTGAAGAGGATATGGGCATAAGCGGAAAAAAAGAAATTGAAAAAATAGGGATTGCTAAATTTAATGAAGCCTGCCGGTCGCAAGTTTTAAGGTACGCTGATATTTGGGGAAAGATGGTTAGGCGGATTGGCCGCTGGGTTGAATTTGATAATTCGTATAAAACTATGGACACCAGTTATATGGAATCTGTTTGGTGGGCCTTTAAAGAACTTTGGCATAAAGATTTAATTTATAAGGGCAGAAAAGTTTTATTATATTGTCCTCGTTGTGAAACTCCGATTTCTAATTTTGAGGTAGCCATGGATAATAGCTATAAGGATATTACTGAGACTTCGGTTTATGTTAAATTTAAAGTAAAAGACAATTCCCAATTAAAAATTAAAAATTACGAATTAGGGAAAGATGACAATTTGTATATTTTAGCTTGGACCACTACACCATGGACTTTACCCGGGAATGTGGCCTTGGCGATCGGGAAAAATATTGAATATTTAGTTTTAGAGGCTGATAATAATTATGATTTTATAAAGAAAGGCGAAAAGATAATTATAGCAAAAGATGATGGGGTATTTTTTAATGTATTTGGCAAAGGTTATCAATATATTGGTCCAGTAGGAAAAAATAATATTACAACTGGTTTTAAAACTTCTAAAGGTGAGGAGTATAACATTGTAGGCAAGGAACCAATTAAAGGTAAAGAATTAATTGGTTTAGAATATGAGCCATTATTTAATATTCCGGCTTTAAAAAATAGTGGTAAAAAAAATATTTATAAAGTAGCTGAAGCTGATTTTGTTACGACCGAAGACGGAACCGGAGTAGTGCATACAGCCGTAGTATACGGGGAAGACGATTATAATTTAGGTTTAAAATTAGATTTGCCAATTATCCCGGCCTTGGATGAAAAAGGCTATTTTAATGATACAGTGTTACAGTTTAAAGGAATGTATTTTACAAAGGCAAATAAATTAATTATTGAAGATTTAAAAAAGAAAAAATTGTTATTTAAAACTGAAAATACCCAACACTCTTATCCGCATTGCCATCGTTGTGATACGCAATTATTCTATAACGCTATCCCGGCCTGGTTTTTAAGCATTGCCAAAATAAGAAAAGATTTAATCACTCAAAATGAGAATATTAATTGGTATCCGGAGCACTTAAAGCACGGCCGTTTTAAGCTCGGGCTTGAACAGGCGCCTGACTGGAATATATCCCGTAATCGTTATTTTGCCATCCCAATACCAATTTGGGAATGCGAAAAATGCCAGGAGCGCGAGGTTATAGGGAATATTAAAGAGTTGGAGGAAAGAAGCGGAAAAAAAGGTATTAAAGATATACATTCTCACTTTATAGATGAATTAAAGTGGAAATGCGCAAAATGTAATGGTGAGATGAGAAGAATTAAAGAAGTGTTTGATTGTTGGGTTGAATCAGGTTCAATGTCATTTGCCCAGCATCATTATCCTTTTGAGAATAAGGAAAAATTTGAAAGCACTTTTCCGGCTCAATATATTAGCGAATATATTTCGCAAACCCGGGCCTGGTTTTACGTTATGCATGTTATGAGCGTAGCTTTGTTCGGCAAAAACAGTTTTGAAAATTGCGTTACTAACGGTGTCATATTAAACGAAAAGGGCGAGAAAATGAGTAAATCTAGAAAGAATTACCCGGACCCCTGGAAAGTAATTAACGAATTCGGAGTTGATGCGCTTAGATTTTATATGATGAGTTCGTCTTTAATGCACGCGGAGAACTTATTTTTTAACGAGCGGGAATTACGCGATGTGTTTAGAAAAAATATAATGATATTATGGAATGTATATAAATTTTATAGTATGTTTGCGGGTAAGTTTAAAGTTGAAAGTAGAAAGTTGAAAGTAGAAAGTGATAATATTTTGGATAAGTGGATTTTAGCGAGGTTAAATCAGTTGATTGAAGTAGCCACCGAGGGGATGGATAATTATGACTTGCCTAAAGCCACCCGGCCGATTACTGAATTTATTGACGATTTATCAACCTGGTACATCAGGCGTTCGCGCGACCGTTTCAAATTTGATGACGCGGAAGACAAGCAAGCCGCTTTAGAAATTACTGGTTATGTACTTTTGGAATTATCAAAAATAATGGCGCCCTTTATGCCGTTTATGGCCGAGCAGTTATGGCAGAAAGTCAGCGGTCATGATTTTAAGGACAAAAATAGGAGTGTGCATTTGGAGGAATGGCCGGGAAAATTAAGAATTAAGAATGAAGAATTAAAAATTGTTGAAGAAATGGAAATGGTTAGAAAAATTGTTGAGCTGGGTCTGGCCAAAAGAGATGAAGTCGGAATTAAGGTTAGACAACCGCTTAATCAATTACGAATTAAAAATTACGAATTAAAAAATGAATACGAAAATTTAGTTAAAGAGGAGTTAAATGTTAAGGATATAATTTGTAAAAAAGGAAAGGGAGAAGTTAGAGTGGAATTAGATACTAAATTAACTCCCAAATTAAAACAGGAGGGATTAAAGCGGGAGCTGGTTCGTTTTATTAATAATATGCGGAAAGACGCTAATTTAACCATAAAAGATAGGGTTAATATATATTGGCAGAGTCAGTCAAAGGAAATTAAAGATGTATTTAATAATTTTCAAAAAGATATATTAAAAGATACTTTAGCTGATGATATTTTAGAAGGTATAGATAGTGGTATTGAAGAAAAAAAAGAGGTAAAAGCAAACGGCACAGATGTTATTTTGGGAATTAAAAGATTGATTGAAAATTGAGAATTAGAAATTGAAAATTTTTAAATTTTATGACCAAAGCTTTAGTATTATTTTCTGGCGGACTTGATTCAATGCTGGCCGCCAAGACATTAATGAACCAAGGCATAGAAGTAATTGGCCTTACTTTTAATAGTTATTTTTTTAGGTCCAAAAAAGCCAGACAGTCGGCTCAGCAATTGGGTATTAAATTAAAAGAAATAGATTTTAGTGATGAACATCTGGCAATGGTAAAAAATCCCAAATATGGCTATGGGAAAAATATGAATCCGTGCATTGATTGCCATTCCCTGATGCTACGAGAAGCCAGGAAAATTATGGACGATGAGGGTTATGATTTTATTGCCAGCGGAGAAGTTTTAGGCCAAAGGCCAATGTCGCAAAATAAAGAAGCGCTGGAGACAATTGCCAAGTATTCCGGGGTTGGAGAAAAGTTAGTAAGGCCCTTGTCAGCCAAACTGCTTGAGATTACTGAGCCCGAAAAAACCAGCAAAATTATTAGAGGTAAGCTGTTAAATATAAGCGGTCGCGCTAGAGATAAACAGATGGAATTAGTCAAAAGATATGGGATAAAAGAATATGCTTCGCCTGGCAGTGGCTGTTTATTAACCGACCCGATGTTTAGCACTCGCCTCATAAAGATGTTTGATTATTGGTCTGATTGTCAGGGAAATGATGTGGAGTTATTAAAATATGGCCGTGTTTTTTGGATAAACATGATAGAGAGTAAGGCCTTGATTGTTATCGGTCGGCACAGCGATGATAATGAAAAATTAGAGAAATTAGCCAAAAAAGGTGATATTATGTTAGAATTAAAAGAAATAGCTGGTCCAATTACTGTTATAAGAAAACAGAGCGTGCAACCTGAAACATGCAACATGAAATATGAAATAGGAAACAGGGATATGGAGCTGGAAATTCCTGAAAAATTGAAAAAAAGTGAATTGGGCTTAGGAGAAGAAAAAACTGGAAAAGAAATTATGCAAATTGCCGGATTATTAACCGGTTGGTATGCCACCAAAGCCAGAGGTAAAAAAGTTTTAATAAATTTAAGATTTAAAAATTAATAATATTTATAATTATTTAATTATTGCATGTTACATGTTATGTTGTTGCATGTTATATGCATAAAAATTTATGAAAAAGTTTTTAATTATTTTAGTAGTTATTGTGGCTTTAGGCGCAATTTACGGCTGGAGCCTGTATAACAAATTTGTTACCGCCAACGAAAACGTTGATAATCAATGGGCCCAGGTTGAAACCCAATATCAGAGACGTTTTGACCTTATTCCCAATTTGGTTGAATCAGTTAAGGGGATTATGAATCAGGAGCAGGAAGTCTTCGGGGCCATTGCCGAGGCCAGAACCCGTTATGCCGGCGCGACTACGGTAAACGAGCAGGCTGAAGCAGCCACTCAGGTTGAAAGCGCTTTGTCCAGATTGCTGGTCATAATGGAAAATTATCCGGAGTTAAAATCAGCCGAGAATGTGCAGACCCTAATGGTTCAGCTGGAAGGCACTGAAAACAGAATCAGCATTGAGCGCAAAAGGTATAATGACGTTGCCCGAGAGTTTAATGTAATGGTAAAACGGATACCGGCTAAATGGTTTGCCTCCTGGTTTGGCTTTGGCGAAAAGCAGTATTTTGAGTCAGCTGAAGGAGCGGAAACAGCCCCGGCGGTTCAATTTTAATAATCAATAAACAATAACCAAATCGCAAACAATAATTAATATTCAATATTCAATAATTTATTGATTATTATGTATTGAATATTGTTTGATTATAGAATGAAAAAAATAATTACAATTTTATTATTTCTGATAGCATTTCCTGTATTAGCGTATTATGACCCAGGAACTCCAACTGGTTTTGTCAATGATTATGCCGGTATGTTTAGCGAGAGCGAGGCGCAGACTCTGGAAAATAAATTAACGCAGTTTGAAAAAGATAGCAGTAACGAAATTGCGGTCGCGATTATTCCCGATTTAGACGGTGATACGATTGAAAATTTTGCCGTAGAATTATTTGCGGATTGGCGGATTGGCAAAGCGAAAAATGATAACGGAGTTTTAATTTTAGTAGCCAAAGATGACCGTCAAATGCGGATTGAGGTTGGTTATGGCCTGGAAGGGGCTTTGACTGACGCGCAGAGTTGGTGGATTATTGACGATATAATGAAGCCGGCTTTTCAAAAGGAAGAATATTATAAAGGGATTGACCAGGCCGTGGATAAAATAATTTTGGCCACTAAAGGCGAGTATCTTCCCTCGGCTTCTCCTGAATCAGAGGAAAGCAAAGGATTTCCCTGGGAATTTATTTTTTGGTTCGGCTTGTTTATATTAATGTGGTTAGCCAGTATTTTAGGCCGGAGTAAGTCCTGGTGGGCCGGGGGAGTTTTGGGTGGAATTGCCGGCCTGATAATCGGATTAATTAAGGGATTTATAATTTTTGGCTTGGCTTCTCTGGCCGTTTTAATTCCGTTCGGGCTGCTGTTTGATTATATTGTTTCTAAAAATTATAAAAAGCATAAAGCGCGCGGCACTGTTCCCTGGTGGATCGGCGGCGGACGCGGCGGTCGGGGTGGTTTTGGTGGCGGTGGTTTTGGTGGCTTCGGCGGCGGAAGTTCAGGTGGAGGAGGAGCGAGCGGGAGTTGGTGATATACAAATTACAAATTTTTTACGAATTTACAAATTACGTAAAAAATAAATTAAATATTTTATGTCTAAAAGGATTATTATTTTTGGAACCAGTATTACTTGGGGAGCCTGGGACCCCGAAGGTGGGGGTTGGGTAAACAGACTGAGAAAATATATTGAATTGGGGATAGAAAATGAAAAAATTAAAGACGAAATTATTGTTTATAATTTAGGTATTGACGGAGATAATTCAGACAAAATTGTAAAAAGGTTTGAGGGCGAGTATAAAAACAGAACAATATACGAAGCTGAAGATTTTATTATCTTTGATATGGGGACAAACGATGCTTCTTATCGGGAAAGTTTGCAATCAAATGAAGTCCCGTTGAAAAAATATAAAGAGAATATTTTGCAATTAATTAAAAAGGCCAAGCATTATACCAATAATATAATTTTTATTGGGATTACCAATATAGATGATACTAAAACCAACCCCATACCTTGGAATAAAGATGCATATTATAAAAATAAAAATATCAAAGATTATAATTTAGCTTTAAAAGATTTAAGCAAGAATAATGATGTTAAATTTATTGATATGGCTGACTTGATTACAAAAGAAGATTTAGAAGACGGTTTACATCCGAATGCTGGCGGGCATGAAAAAATTTTTCAAAAAGTAAAGGATTTTTTAATTGAGAATAAAATAATTTAGAAATCTTTGTGTTATGTGTCGCGTATTCCACGTTACGCGTTATGAGTTATGAGTTACGTGAATAAATTTATGAATTGGAATGAATATCAGATTAATAATCACAAAAAAGCCGCTCGGTTTTTGGGCGAGATAAAAGATAAAACTTTTAAATATATTACTGAAAATAATAGTATAACCGAGCGCGAAGTATGTGAATATATTTTACAACTGTATAAAAAATATAGTCTTAAAACTAACGGGCGGCCAATAATCGCTTTTAGAAAAAATACGGCCTTTATTCATTATTGCCCTTCGCAGTATTGTAAAAAATTGAAACCAGAATCTCTGATTATGATAGATATTTGGGCGCGTTTAAGTCAAAAAAATTCTCCTTTTGCCGATATTACTTGGATGGGTTATTATGGAAATAAGATACCTAAAAAAAATACAGAAATTTTTAATTTAGTCATTAAAGCCAGAGATGAGGCTTTAAATTTTATTAAAAAGAGTTTAAAAAAAGGGAAAATTTCTGCTGGTAAAGAAGTGGATAGGGCGGCCAGAGATATAATTATTAAGGCTGGCTATAATTTTTCGCATAGCACCGGCCATTGTTTGGGGTTTGAATCACCGCACGGTCGGGGACGGCGAATTAAATCAACCAATAATCAGCCCTTGTTGAAGAATTTGGGTTATACCATAGAGCCGGGAGTTTATTTAAAAAATGAGTTTGGCATTAGGAGTGAAATTGATTTTTATATAAATGATAATATGAAGTTAGTAGTAACAACAGACAGGCAAAAAAATATTGTACAAATCAAAAATTAAAATTAATTTATTACATGTTACATGTTCTGTGTTTTATGTTTCATGTTCCGTGAAATATATGAAGTTTGAATTAGTAAATAAAAAATTAAATCAAATCAAGGCGGATTGCGAGGTTATTTTTGTGGTTAATAAAAATTTAGGGCATAAATGGGTTAAAGACGGGAAATTACTAAAAGAAGTTGGTTATAAGGGCGAGACCGATAAAATAAAGCTTTTAGAGCATCAAAAAAGGTTGTATGTCGGCATAAGCTCTCTATCAGGCGATGATTTGCGTATTGGGGCCGCTTCGGCCTGGCAGGGCCTGAAAGATACAAGGTATAAATCCCTAAAGCTCGGTTTATATAGCGGCCAGGACGAGTTGGCAAATTTTAAAGCCTTGGCTGAAGGCTTTTCTTTGAGTTGTTACAGCTTTGATAAATATAAATCCCGGAAAGATAAATTTTTTATAAATAAAATAATATTTGCCAATGAAAATTATGAAAATAGAAAGGTCAGCCTGGGAAATTTTAAAAATATTATAAATAGCGTACAAATCGTTACAGAAGCAGTAAATTTAACTAGGGATATTGTTAATGAAATCCCGGACGAAGTAAATCCGGTGACATTAGCCAAACAGGCAAAAGAAATCGCCGAAAAGAGCGGCTTAAAGATAAAAGTTTATGGAGAGGATTATTTAAAGAAAGAAGGTCTGGGGGCTTTTTTAGCGGTTAGTAAGGCCAGTCCGTTTCCTCCGCAATTAATTCATTTAGAATATAAGGCGGACAAGCCAAAAATTAAGATAGTGTTGGTGGGCAAAGGTTTAACTTATGATACAGGAGGGTTAAGTTTAAAACCGAGTGAAGCTATGATTACTATGAAATCAGACAAAAGCGGCGCTGGCGCAATTTTAGGAATTATGCAAGCTTTGGCTGAATTAAAATTACCGCTTGAAGTCCACGGCGTTATTGGCGCTACCGAAAATATGATTGGACAGCACGCTTATAAACCCGATGATATTTTAATAGCCAAGAATAAGAAAAGTATTGAAGTTAGAAATACTGATGCCGAGGGCCGTTTGGTTTTAGCTGACTGTTTGGTATATGCGCAGGAATTAAAACCTGACTATATTATTGATTTGGCGTCTTTAACCGGCGCCTGCATGGTAGCCTTGGGAGAATATACTATAGGGGTAATGGGGCATAATGAGAATTTAGTTAATAATATAATAAAAGCTGGTAAAATAAGTGGAGAATTAGCGGCTTATTTACCTTTTAATAGATATTTACCAAAATTAATTAAAAGTAAGATTGCGGATGTAACCAATACGTCAATTTCCAGATATGGAGGAGCTATCACGGCCGGTTTGTTTTTAAGTGAATTTATTGATAAAAAATATAAAGATAAATGGGCTCATCTTGATATTTCCGGTCCATCATACATTGAAGAATTGTGGGGTTATAATCCTTTGGGCGCCAGCGGCTCGGGTGTTAGATTAATACTTGAGTGGCTGGATAGTTTTATTAAAGGAGAGAAATAAAATTATATTTGTCATTTTAGGTTTAATTGGATAAAAATGGCATTAAGATTATTCTTATTTTAGATTTAATTAGAATAAAAAGATAATAAGATTATAAATTTATATAATTTTTGAACTAAAGAAGGCGGGACATCAATGTTTCGTCTTTTTTATTTATTTTCTAAAAATACAGAAATATGGTATCATTACAAGTAGAGTAATATTATATTTGTTTATAATTGTTAATGATTTATTTTATGATTGATAGAAATAATATTGATTTAAAAAAAGAAATAAAAACTTTAAAAAAATTATCGGGCGAAGAAAGAGGAATGGATATTAAATATCTTGTTCATCGTGTGACAGAAAAAGAAGGAAACAGAGGTTTAAAGAGGGTAATTTCAGAATTAAAGAAGAATGGTTACAAATTTCCGGATTTATCTAAAATAGGCAATATGGATTGGATATCGGTGAGTCTGCCGACTATTTTTTTAGTGGCTTCTGTTAAATGTTTTGGCTGGCAGGAAAAGGATATTATTCAAATGGGCAGAGAGGTTTTACTTTTTTCATATACTATTAAAATATTTATTAAATATTTTCTTTCAATAGAAAAAACTTTTAAAATAGCGGCCCGCAACTGGAAAAAATATTATTCAAAGGGCGAACTTTCCATTAAATATGACAACAAGAAGGCAAACGAAATAGTAATTTATTTAAAGAATTTTAAAAAGCATCCTTATAATTGCCTTTACCTAACTGGTTTATTTTCAAAATTAATTGAAATAATTACAGGGGAAAGAGTTATAAAAGCGGTTGAAACAAAATGCCCGTTCAGAGGAGATAGTTACCATGAATTTAAAATATATTGGAAATAAAAAATTTAGATTAAATTTTGGAGATTGTTTATATTTTGGATTAATTTTAATTTAATAATAATATTTTTGTTTATTTAAATGAATGATTTTACAATTTTTATTAAATAACCGAAATTTAAAACTATTATGGAAAATTTTTTAAATCTGAATAATTTATTAGCTAATAATTATTGGACAATATTAATAGTTTTGTCATTAATTTTTATTTTTTTGTTAATTTGGCTGTTTTTTAGGCCGAAAGAAAATAAATCGTCAGATATTAGTGAGGGTGATATAAATGTTGAGTGGCCAAACGAAGAATTAAATGTGGAAGAAAAAAAGAGTAAAAGTTGGTCAACAGTTATTTTAGGTGTTTTTTTAGGAATTACTGCTATATGCATAATGGCAGCAGCCTTTTTTATATTAATTAATAATAAAAATGGAGATTTTAATTTAGCGGGCGAGGATGATGTTAATTCTTCCGGACAGGTGCATTATCTCGGAATTTTGCCCCTGGAAAATCCATCCACGATGCTGGAAAGATTTGCCGGGGTTGAAAAATATTTGCGTGATAAAACTGGTCTAAATATCAAACTGCGTCTATATCCGACTGGCGGCGAAGTTGGCGGCTATACGGCAGTTGTAAGAGACATAGCCAGCGGTAATATTAGTTTTGCTTATTTAGCTTCAGTAACAACGGTCCAGGCTAACGGAAATGGTCCGGTGATACCTTTTGCTTGTGCGCAAAAATCCGGCTCACCTACTTACCGGGGGGATTTAGTGGTTAAGTTTGATTCTCCATATTGGTCACTCTCGGATTTAAGAGGAAAAAAAGTTTCCGGAACAAGCAAATCTTCAACTTCAGGCAATTTAATGCCATCAGCTATGCTTAAACAAAGAAATATAAACGAGGCAACTTATTTTGACGGCGGGATGATGTATTTAGGTTCGCATGATAAAGCGGCCGAAGCCGTATTAGCCGAGATAATTGACGGTTGTTTTATTAATGAAGCAACTGTCAATAAATATAATGCCAACGGAAATGTTTTACGTTCAATCTGGCGGCATGACCCGGTGCCAGAATTTCCTTTCGTTGTTAATACTGAAAAAATTACCCCGGCTGAGTTGGAGAAAGTTAAAAACGCATTATTATCCATGCATGAAGAAAATATTGAAGGCATCCAGTCCGTAGATTCAAAATATGAAAAATGGGTAGCAATTAATTGGGAAGATTATTTGGAAATTAAAGAGGCCATTGATGAAGTTTATGGGCCGGTATTTTATAATTTGGATGAGTGGGGCGAAGATTAATAAATTTGGTTAATAAAATTTATTATTTAATTTAGTAATTTTATTTGACTTTATTTAAATAATATTATGAAATTTGGTCATTATCGTCTACAGAGCAAAATGGCTACAATTGTAGTTTTGATAGTTATTGTTTGTACTTTTGTTTCTTCATTTTTTTCATTGCGGGAAGTAAAAAAAGTAGTGCAGGAGAGATTAAATGCCTATGGAGTATTTTTGTCAAAAGCTTTTGCCACATTTTGCGTTGATGATATTCTTTCTTGGAATTATCCCTCATTACAGACATCGGTTGACCGCGTAGCGGAATATGATGAATATATTTTAACAGTAGAAGTTTATCATAATGATAAGGTTGTGGCTAAACACAATAAAAATACAACCGAGAAAGGTCTTATTTACGAAATGCCAATTACGGCCGATGTTTTAGGCGAAGAAAAGGAATTTGGTTATATAAAAATTGTTCTTTCGGATAAAAAGTACCATGCGTTTTATATGCAGCAAATATATTCATTATTGCTTCTATGTTTAATACTTGGGCTAGGCGATACTTTTTTGATTTATATGACAATGAGAAAAATGGTACTTAAGCCTATCAAGCAAATCGGAGAAGGGGCAAAAATTATTGGTGAGGGAAATTTTGACCATATTATTAATATTAATAGAAATGATGAAATAGGTGTTTTGGCCAATACGTTAAATATAATGACCAGTAATTTAAGAAAATCCAAAAAAGAAACCGAAAATTATAAAAAACATTTAGAGAAAAAAGTGGAAGAGCTGGAAAAATTTTATAAATTAACAGTTGGTCGAGAGTTAAAAATGATAGAGCTTAAAGGCAAGATGAAAGAAGTTATTAATAATTCAGGTAAAATTGATAATTTAAAAAGAAACGGAGAGACAATTTCTTCAATTAAATTAAAAGATTGTTGGGATTTTTGGAAATGTGATGAAAAAACAAAAAAGAATTGCCCGGCTTATAAAACAGAATCCGGGAAGGAATGCTGGCTGGTAGCTTCTGACTATTGCCCGATTCTTAAATCAAAGGGATTTAGAAAATGTACCGAATGTTCTTGGTTTAAAAAAGTTAACCAAAAAATAGGAAATTATTTTTAAAGTGATAATTAAAATATAAAAATATGCTTAGTAAACAAGAAATTAATCAAATATTAAAAATAAAGGGTAAAGTCAGAGGAGCAGTTTTTTATACTGATGCTCAATATATTTTGGAAATCAAGGGGGAAGAGGGGTTAAGAGCGGTAAATAGTAATATTAAAAAAATTAATTTACCAATTAGTTATGGCCCGGAAATTAAAATTACCGACTGGTATCCCTTGTCTTGGCGGGTTTTATCTTTATTAATAATTAAAGACACCTTTAAGTGGCAAGACAAAGATATTGTAACTATGGGGGAAGTCGCGCCCAAACATTCTTTTATAGTTAAAATTTTACTTAGATATTTTATATCTTTGGAAAAGACTTTTTCGGAAGCAAGTAAATATTGGGAAAAACATTATTCAACCGGAAAGCTTGTTGCCTCTAAAATTGATATAGAAAATAAGCATTTGGTAATTCAGTTGTATGATTTTAAAATTCATGAAATTATGTGTATTTATTTTCTCGGTTATTTTAGGACGATTGCAAATTTAGTGGTAAAAACAAACAAAATGACCATTAAAGAAATAAAGTGCATGTTTAACAGCGATGTCTGTCACGAATATGATATAAAATGGGAATAATTAATTGTTATATTTAGATTTTAATTTTTTATATATTATGGCCAAAGATGAAACAGATTCATTGTCAGAGAGCGGATTGGAAGATTTAGAAAATCTTGAAAGATATATTGAAGAATTTTCGCTTTTTTTGCCCTTGCCGGTTTTTACAATTAATCCAACCGGGAATATAGTTGATATAAATCAGGCGGCTAAAAATTTATCTGGCTATGATGAAGCCCGGATTGTTGGGGAAGGGGTTGAGTTATTGTTTTTAGATAAAAAATTAGCCAAGTCTTTTATTAAAGGAACCTTAAAAAATGGTTATGCGGAAAATCAGGAAATGATTTTAATTACTAAAAATAAAGATCAAATTCCGGTTAAGGCCTCTTCATCTGTTAGAAAGGATAAGGAGGGAGATATAATTGGTTGGTTTTTGGCTATTTTTGATATTTCAGAATTGAAGAAATTTCAAATTGATTTGGAAAAAAGAGTAAGAAGCAGAACTGAAGAACTTGAAAATGCCAGGCAGGCGCTAACCAATATGCTTGAAGATGCTAAGGAATCAAGAGAAAAAGTTAGGGAAGAAAAAGAAAAAATTCAGACCATAATTTCCAGCTTTACCGACCCAATTATTTTTATTGATAATAATAAAAAATTAAGCCTTTTTAATAATTCGACAGAGGAAGTTTTCGGTTTAAGCAACAATGATTTAGGAAAAATAATTTCAGATGAGAATGATTACAGTCTGGAAAATTTTAGAGCCATTATTAAGAAAGATTATAAAGTTAAAAAAATAAAGTTTGTTGAGGATTATGGCCAGGGTCAGCAGGACATTAAAGATAATATTTTTGCCATAGAAGAGTTATATATTAAATATAAAAATTTAGAAAGAGTATATAGAGTAATGACATCATCAGTCTGTAATAATGGCAGTATTTGTTATGGCTACATAAAAATGTTTTATGATTTGACAAGGGAAAAACAGATTGATAAATTAAAATCAGAATTTATTTCCATTGCCGCCCATCAACTAAGAACCCCTTTGTCAGCCATTAAATGGATAATTAAAATGGTGCTTGACGGTGATGCCGGGAAATTAACAGTTGAGCAGGAGGAATTATTAACCAAGGGATATAAAAGCAATGAAAGAATAATTAAATTAGTCAATGATTTACTTAATGTTTCAAGGATAGAAGAAGGCAGGTTTGGATTTAATTTTGATAAATATGATTTTCAGGAAGTAATAGATATAGCAATTACCAATCTAGAGCAGAGAATTGCCAAAAATCATTTTAAAATGACAATAAATAAACCGTTTAAGATGCCAAAAATATATATTGATAAAGAGAGAATGACAATGGTTATGCAAAATTTATTGGATAATGCAACCAAATATACACCGGAATATGGAAAAATAGAAATAAATATTAAAAAAGAGAAAAAATTATTAGATGTTACCATTAAAGACAATGGGGTTGGCATACCAAAGGAAGACCAGGTTAAACTTTTTTCAAAATTTTTTAGAGCTGCCAATGTAAAACGTATGGAGACTGAGGGAACCGGCTTGGGGTTATTTATTGTCAAAAATATTATAGAAAATCATGGCGGGAAAATTATTATAAAAAGCGAAGAAGGCAAGGGAACAGAAGTAAATTTTAGTTTGCCGCTTACTGGAATTCTTAAATAATTTGTTTAAAATTTTAATTACAGTTTAAGTTTATATATTATAATAGCTTGTTTTTATTTGCCATTTTTAAAAATAATTGTTAGTATAATAATAGGAATAGAAGTATATTTTAAAGATATTTTATAGTATTAATATCTATTTTTAGCTAATTTATTTAAATTAATTATTAATAACTTAATAATATGGAAAATACCCAAAAGGTAAAAATATTAATAGTTGAAGACGAGGAAACATTGGCCAGTATTTTAAAAACCAGATTGCTAAAGGAAGGATATAATGTTTTGTCCGCCAGCAATGGAGTCAGTGGTTTTAATAGTATTAAGAATTGGAAACCGGATTTAATTTTATTAGATATTATTATGCCTAAAATGGACGGCTATGAAGTTTTAAAAAAGATGAATGAAGAAAATATAAAAATTCCTGTTATTATTATTTCCAATTCAGGTCAAGCGGTAGAAATTGAAAAGACAAAAAAATTAGGGGCGATTGACCATCTGATTAAAACTCAATTTGACCCGGAAGAAGTTTTGGAAAAAATAAGCAATTATTTGAATAATAACCAAGACGTCGGAAAAGGTGTTAAATCAATGGAATATTCCAAATATGATAAGTTAAGTAATAAGATATTATTAGTTGAGGATGATTCATTTCTTCGCGAGATATGCGCGAAGAAATTAACCAAAGAAGGTTTTGCGGTACATGAAGTTATTGACGGTGAACAGGCTTTAAATGATATAGAAAAAATTAATCCGGATTTAGTCCTGCTTGATGTAATTTTACCTACCATTGACGGTTTTGAAGTTTTGGGAAAGATTAGGGCTAGTAAAAATAAAAAAATAAGTAAGGTTCCGGTTATAATGTTGTCTAATTTAGGTCAGGAGAGTGATATTAAAAAGGCAATGGATTTGGGGGCAAATAACTATTTAATTAAAGCGCATTTTACCACCGAAGAAATAACGAATAAAATAAAGAAAGAATTAAATATAAAATAATATTTAAAACAAAAAAAGCAGAAGCAGAACAATGTTCTGCTTCTGCTTTTTTTGTTTGCAATTTTGGTTAAAATTTTGTAAAGTAAGAATATAAGAATAATAGTAATATGATTTCATACTTAAAAGGGAAAATAATAAATAAAAGACAAGGATTCATAATTGTTGAAACCAACAATATTGGCTATAAAATATTTGTTTGTCCGGCGTTATATATTGATTTTGAAGAAAATAAGGAGATTGAAGTTTATATTTATCAATATGTACGCGAAGATTCTTTGGATTTATATGGTTTTAAAAATATAGAGGAATTGGAATTGTTTGAGCAATTATTGTCTATTTCCGGAATAGGACCAAAATCCGCCTTGGGCGTGCTTGGTATTGCTTTGGTTGATGAAATTAAAGAGTCAATTTCAAGAGGAGACCCGGCTTTATTAACCAAAGTTTCCGGAATCGGCAGAAAAACAGCCGAGAGAGTGGTACTGGAATTAAGGGGAAAAATTGATCAAAGTGTTGGCAAGGGGATTAAAACGAATGTGAGAGGAAGCGCCAGCGGCGATGAAATTGATGCTTTAATGGCCCTGGGTTATTCATTGAGCCAAGCCAGAGAAGCCTTATGGGGGGTGGACACGGAAATTAAGGATAGCGGGGAAAGAATACGCCGGGCGCTTAAAAGGCTCAGTAAATAATTTTTAGCAAATGAAAGTAATTAAAATAACAGACAAGAAGCAGTTAAATGAATTTGTGGCTGGTCAAAAAACCAGTCAGTTTTTACAATCTTGGCAGTGGGGGGTATTTCAGGAAAAAGTCGGCAATAAAATAATAAGGTTGGGTGTTTATGATAATAATCAACGTGTAACGGCGGCAACCATAATTAAAAAGACCCTGCCAATGGGTAAGAGTTATTTTTATTGTCCGAGAGGACCGGTTTTAATTATCAATTATCAATTATCAATTATCAATTTTTTGTTTAATGAGATTGAGAAAATTGCCAAAGAAGAAAGGGTAATATTTTTACGCCTTGAACCAGAAAGACAATTAAAAATTAAAAATTATGAATTAAAAATTATAAAAACATTAGATGTGCAACCGAGCAAGACATTAATTCTTGATTTAAATAAAACCGAAGGAGAAATTTTAAAAGATATGCATCAAAAAACCAGGTATAATATTCGGTTGGCAGACAATAAGGGTGTAAAAGTAATTGAAGCCGGTCAGGGCAAATTTAATGAGTTTTGGGAAATAATGAGAGAAACAAACAAAAGAGATAAATTTAGGCTTCATCCCCGCAATTATTATAGAGAGATGCTCTTGGCGGATAACATGAGATTGTTAGTGGCGGAATATAAAAAAAAAATAATTGCCGGGATAATCGTATCATTTTTCGGAGACACAGGAGTTTATGTACACGGAGCGTCATCTAATAAATATAGAAATGTTATGGCGCCGTATCTTTTGCAGTGGACAGCAATAAGTATAGCGCGAAGAAAAGGATGTAAATATTACGATTTAAATGGCATAGATGAGGATAAATGGCCGGGAGTAACCAGGTTTAAAAAAGGTTTTGGCGGGCAAGAAACTAAATATCCGGGCACTTTTGATTTGGTTTTTAATAATCCTTGGTATAATATTTATAAAATTATGAGAAAGATAAGAAGAATTATTTAATTTATGGAAAAATTATTAGCCAAAATAAAAAAAATTATTCCTAAAAAATTATTTAAATTTTTACAGCCGGCTTATCATTATATATTGAGTTTTCTGGCCGCTTTATGGTATCAATGGCCAAGCGGGCGGTTGATAGTTATCGGCGTAACCGGGACTACCGGCAAGACCACCTCGGTTTATTTAATAGCCAAAACTTTGGCTTCGGCCGGGTATAAAGTTGGTTATACTTCAACCGCCATGTTTAATGACGGCAAGAAAGAATGGCTTAATGATAAAAAGATGACCATGGTGGGCAGATTTTTTACACAGAAATTATTACGTAACATGCTACGTAATAAATGTCAGTACGCGATTATAGAAACCACCTCAGAGGGAATAAGACAATTTAGGCATAAATTTATTAATTACGACATTTTGATTTTTACCGGGCTTTATCCGGAGCACATTGAATCGCATGGCGGTTTTAAAAATTATAAAGAAACTAAAGGAAAATTGTTCGCCCACTTGAAGAGTTGCCAGACGAAATATATAAATAAAGAACGATTTGTGGAAAAATATATTACCGGCATAAAAAAATTAGATTTAGAGCGTGTTAAAAAAATTATTATTGCAAATGAAGATGATGAGCAGGCAAATTATTTTTTAAATTTTTGGAGTGAGGCAAAGATAGCCTATACAAGTAAAAATGCATCTGCCGATGGTATTAAAAATTTAGAAATTGTTAATTTTGGCGATATTGAGGTTGCGCAAGGCGGCACGAGTTTCAAAATTAATAATAAAAAGATTGATTTACGGCTGTTGGGCGGTTTTAATGCCGTGAATGCCATGAATGCGGTAGTTGTTTGTTTGGCCCAGGGGATGAGTTTGGAAAAAATTAAAGTTGGCTTAGAAAGTGTTGATGGGGTTCCGGGCAGGTTTGAGAAGATTGACGAGGATCAAAATTTTACAGTTATAGTTGATTATGCCTTTGAACCAAAAGCGGTTACAAAATTATATGAAATTGTCGCCTTAATTCCGCATAACAAAATTATTCATGTTATTGGTTCGGCCGGGGGGGGTCGCGATGTTGCGCGCCGTCCCAAATTGGGTGAAATTGCGGGCAATAAAGCCGATTATGTAATTGTAACCAATGAAGACCCCTACGATGAAGACCCGCAAATTATTATTGACCAGGTTTTTGTCGGCGCGGAAAGGGCCGGGAAAAATCAGAATAAGAATTTATTTAAAATTTTAGATCGTCGCCAGGCAATTAAAAAAGCCCTTTGTCTAGCCAAGAAAAATGACATTGTCTTGGTTACCGGCAAAGGTAATGAGCAGGCGATTTGTGTTGGGAATGGAGAAAAAATTAAGTGGGATGACAGGGAAGTAATAAAGAATGAATTAAAAATAATAAAATAGTTTAATTATTGTATGCTGACATTCTGTGGATAACTTTGGTTAATTTAATATTATATTTATTAAAATAAATAAAATTTTAGCTAATATTAAAAAAAAATATTAAGAGCAGTAGATATTTATACTAATATATTAATTAATTAATTATATTTTCTTGACAAATTTGTTAATTGTTGTTAATATAAAATATACTTTTAATATTAAGTTAAATAATTTTAAATATAATATTTGAAAAAAATAAAAAACGGAAAAAATTTGCGTGAATTATTTGATGCGCTCTGAACCGTTTTTTTTGTTATTTTATAATTTTAAAATAATAAAAGTGATTATTTTACTTAATTAAATTTAATAATATTTCTTTAAACTCAAGTATTTAATATCTGACTTGGGATTTTTTGTTATTTTTAAATATGTCTAATTCAAATTTTAATCAGAAACAGTCAGACAGAAAATTTTTTACAGGCAATCGTGAAATTATGCCAATGCCGAATTTAATTGAAATTCAAAAAGATTCTTATAAATGGTTTATTGACGAGGGGTTGATGGAATTATTTGATGAAATTTCCCCGGTTACTGATTTTATTGGCAGGGATTTAGAATTATTTTTTGACGAGCATTATTTAGACGAACCAAAATTCAATGAGACAGAATGCAAGGCAAAAAATATTACCTACGAAGCTCCTTTGCGGATAAAAATTCGCTTATTCAATAAAAGAACCAAGGAGACAATTGAACAAGAGGTATTTTTAGGCGATTTTCCCTTAATGACAAAAAATGGGACTTTTATTGTTAATGGAATTGAGAGAGTGGTGGTTTCTCAATTAATTAGAAGCGCCGGGGTTATTTTTTCTTCCGAGTTTATTAGGGGCAGAAAATATTATGGGGCAAAAATAATACCAAACCGCGGCGCTTGGCTGGAGATTGAAACCGATATTAACAAGGTTATTTGGGTAAGGATTGATAGAAAAAGAAAAGTTGCTATAACTTCTTTGCTCAGGGCGTTTGGATATGGCAGTGATAGTGAAATTAAAGAATTATTTAAAGATATTGATTTGCCCAATCCATTAGATAAAGACAGCGGCGAGATTGGTTATATTGACGCTACTTTATTAAAAGATAATGCTAAAAATGAGGTTGAAGGATTACATGAGGTATATAAAAGGATTAGGCCGGGTGATTTAGCCGCTACGGATAATGCCCGCCAATTAATTTATTCAATGTTTTTTAGATTTGACCGTTATGATTTTGGCCGCGTTGGTCGGTATAAGCTAAATAAAAAATTTGGTTTTGAAGTTCCAAATACCAAGGAAAATAGAATTTTAAGAAAAGAGGATTTGATTTCAATAATTAGAGAAGTAATAAGATTAAACATTACTCAAGCCGCCTCGGATGATATTGATCATCTTGGAAATCGCCGGGTAAGAGCCATAGGCGAATTAATTCAAAATAGATTCAGGGTGGGGTTGGCCCGTATGGAGAGAATTATAAAGGATAGGATGAGTACGGCCGACATAAACACAATAACGCCGAACAAGTTAATTAATGCCAGGCCGGTAATTAGCGTAATAAGAGAATTTTTTATGTCTTCGCAATTATCGCAGTTTATGGACCAAACAAATCCATTGGCCGAATTGGAGCATAAAAGAAGGTTATCAGCAATGGGGCCGGGCGGATTAACAAGAGAAAGAGCGGGCTTTGACGTGCGTGATGTTCACACCACTCATTATGGACGTATTTGTCCGATTGCAACCCCGGAGGGCCCCAATATCGGACTGGTTGGACATTTGGCCAGTTTTGCGAAATTGAATAAATACGGCTTTTTGGAAGTTCCTTACAGGCGGATTTTGCATGATATTAAAAATGATCATAAAATAACAGAAGGAAAAATTGTACGTGAAGACATCTATGAAGTAAAAGAATTGGCCGATGATGAAAATTTTAGTTATTACCATAGTTGGACAGGCAAAGCAGGCGGAAAAGAGATATATTTTAGTGAAATTCCCGAAGAAAAAAGAGGAAATATTATAATAAAAGCAGGAATTTTAATTAATAATAAAATAGCCAAAGAATTAGAAAGAAAAATTAACAGCAAAATTTTAATACCAATTAAACCAATTGTTACTGACGAGATTGTTTATCTAGATGCGTTTGAAGAAGAAAAATATATTACTACCGCCGCTACAACTCCGATTGATGAAAACGGTTATTTTTTAGTTGACAAATGCGAGGTTAGAAAATATGGCGAGCCGGCCACTGAAGAAATTGCAAAAGTTGATTTTTTTGGCATCGCCGCTAACCAGATAGTGTCTATTGCTACGTCGCTTATTCCATTTATGGAACATGATGACGGGCAACGCGCTCTAATGGGAACGAATATGCAGCGCCAAGCGGTGCCGTTAATAATTTGTGATTCTCCGATTGTTGGAACCGGAGTTGAAGTCAGAGCCGCTATAGATTCAGGCCACGTTGTTATCGCGGAAGAAAACGGAGAAGTCGTTAAAGTTGAGGCTGCTTGTATTGAGGTAAAAAATAAGCAGGGGAAAACAAAGGTGTATGATTTGGTAAAATTTTTACGTTCAAATTCTTCAACTTGCATTAATCAGCGTCCGATAACCAACATTGGAGATAAAATAAAAAAAGGGCAAGTCTTAAGCGATGGTCCCGCGATTTCCAAAGGTGAGTTAGCCTTAGGGAGAAATGTTTTGGTGGCTTTTATGACTTGGGAAGGATATAATTATGAAGATGCTGTAATTATTTCAGAGCGGCTGGTCAGGGATGATGTTTATTCCTCAATCCATATTGAGAATTATACAATTGATGTAAGAGATACAAAATTAGGCCACGAGGTTGTTACTAATGATATTCCCAATATAAGTGAAGAAAAATTAAAAAATCTTGATGAAGATGGCGTTATTAGAATTGGCGCGGAAGTTTCTTCCGGCGATATTTTAGTTGGAAAGATTACTCCAAAAGGAGAAACCGAGTTGTCGGCCGAAGAAAAATTGTTAAGAGCGATATTTGGCGAGAAAGCCAAGGATGTCCGGGACTCATCTCTTTATCTTGAACACGGGGAGCATGGCAAAGTGGTTGATATAAGGATATTTTCAAGAGAAGAGGGGGATAAATTATCCGCCGGAATATTAAAGTCAATTCATGTTTCAGTGGCAAATTTAAGAAAGATACAGGTGGGTGATAAAATGGCCGGCCGCCATGGCAACAAAGGCGTGATTTCAAAGATAGTTCCGGTTGAAGATATGCCGTATCTAGAAGACGGTACGCCGGTTGATATAATTTTATCTCCGCTTGGAGTTATTTCCCGTATGAATTTAGGCCAGCTCTTGGAAACCCATTTGGGTTTTGCCGTCCAGAAGCTTGGTTATAAGATTGCCACCCCGGTTTTGAATGGAGTAAGTGAAGAATTTATAAAAAAAGAACTTATTAGAGCGGAGTTGCCCAAGGATGGCAAAATTATTCTATACGACGGCAGGACAAGCTGTCCTTATGATAATAGAATAACAGTCGGTTATAAATATATGTTAAAATTAAATCACATGGTTGAAGATAAAGTGCACCAACGTTCAATTGGTCCTTATTCATTAATTACGCAGCAGCCATTGGGCGGTAAAGCTCAATTTGGCGGCCAACGTTTTGGCGAGATGGAAGTTTGGGCGCTGGAGGGATACGGGGCCGCTCATACCTTGCAGGAAATTTTAACAATAAAATCAGACGATGTGCCGGGAAGAAGCAAGGCTTATGAGGCTATTATTAAAGGAGAGGAAATAAGAAAATTAAATGTGCCGGAATCTTTTAATGTTTTGGTGCGTGAATTAAAAGGGTTGTGTCTGGATGTTCAATTATTGGGAAGCTCGCAAAAAGATGATGAAAAAGACGAGGATCAGATTAAAAATTATTATCAGGATAAAAAGAATAGAGAGAAAGGTGATGATAAAAATAATAAAGATACGAGATAAAACAAAAAATATAAAAAGAATGAATGGATTTTTTGTTTATTTCGTTTTACTTCATTTAATTAGTGTTTAACATTTATGCTTAATCCAATAAAAACAAGCGATTTTGACGCTATAAAATTAAAATTAGCTTCTCCTGAAAAAATTTTGGAGTGGTCTCACGGGGAAGTTTTTAAGCCGGAAACAATAAATTATCGTACTCAGAAATCAGAGAAAGACGGACTTTTTTGCGAACGCATTTTTGGTCCCTCCAAAGACTGGGAATGTTATTGCGGTAAATATAAAAAAATTCGGTATAAAGGAATTGTTTGCGATAAGTGCGGAGTGGAGGTAACACGCAGTATTGTTAGGAGAGAAAGAATGGGCCATATTACCCTGCAGTCTCCCTGCACGCATATTTGGTTTTTGCGCGGCATTTCATCAAAAATTGGTTTATTATTAGGGCTTTCCATGCAGGAATTGGAAAGAGTGATTTATTTTAATAGTTTTATTATTTCCAATGTTGACGATGATTTAAAAAACGCGACTATTGAACAAATAAAAGAGGAATTCAAGCAGAAAAAGAAAAGCATTGGAAACGAGTTTAATAAACAAGCAAGTGAAATAAAAAATAAAAAGGGAAAGTTGTTGCAGACGGGGGAAGACGCTGATAAAATAATCGGCTCTGAAATAAGAGCGCTGGAAAAAGCCAGGGAAGAAAAATTTGAAAAGTTAAACAACGCTTTCAGCCAGGCGCAGAGAGAATTAAAAGAACTCAAGCCTTTATTGATTATTTCTGAAGATAGTTATCAAAATTTAAGTTTAAAGTATGGCCATATATTTGAGGCTGGCATTGGCGCGGAAACTATCAGGGAATTATTAGAGAGGATAGACCTTGATGAAAGTATTAAGGAATTGGAAGAAGAATTAATAAAAGCAATTGATTCAAAAAAGGAAAAGATAACCAAAAGATTAAAATTATTTAAAAGTTTAAAGGCCAATAATGTCAGGCCCGAATGGATGATTTTAACGCAAGTGCCGGTTATTCCGCCGGATCTCAGGCCGATGGTTGCCTTGGACGGCGGGCGTTTCGCAACCAGTGATTTGAATGATTTATACCGGCGCATTATTAACAGGAATAACCGCCTTAAGCAATTGGTTGAATTAAATGCTCCGGAAGTAATTTGCCGAAACGAAAAGAGAATGTTGCAGGAAGCCGTTGATGCTTTAATTGATAATTCATCAAGACACAGTAAAACCGTGGTTGCTTCAACTGGCCAAAAGAGAATGCTTAAATCTTTAGCCGACTCTTTAAAGGGAAAACAGGGTCGTTTTCGTCAGAATTTATTGGGTAAGCGGGTTGATTATTCAGGCAGAAGTGTAATTGTAGTTAATCCAAAATTAAATTTATATCAATGCGGTTTGCCGAAGATAATGGCCCTTGAGTTGTTTAAACCGTTTATTATCAGTAAATTAATTAATAAGGAAATAGTCCATAATGTTCGCAGCGCTTCACGTTATATTGAAGCCGGTTATGATATTGTCTGGGATATTTTAGAAGAGATTATTAAAGATTCTTATGTGTTATTAAACCGCGCGCCAACCTTACATCGTCTTGGTATCCAAGCTTTTAGGCCAATTTTAATTGAGGGTAAAGCCATTCAAATTCATCCTTTGGTGTGTAGCGCGTTTAATGCTGATTTTGACGGAGACCAAATGGCCGTCCATGTTCTTTTGACTAAAGAGGCCATAGCCGAAGCGCGTGATATTATGTTATCTTCGCATAATTTATTAAAGCCGGCCACGGGCGATCCGGTAGTGGCGCCCAATCAGGACATAGTGTGGGGCACTTATTATTTAACGAATAAAATTGACGAAGAAAATAAAGGCGAAAAAAAATTAAAATATTTTATTAACGAAGAAGAGGCAGAATTGGCTTATGAGATAGGAAATATTTTATTGCATGATCCGATAAAAGTGAAATTTGGAAAAGAGGGATTTGTTGACACTACCGTGGGGCGGGTGATATTTAATAGCATTTTACCCGAGAAGTTGCGTTTTGTTAATGAGATTGTTGACAAAGGGAAATTAAAAAATTTAGTTAAGGATTGCCTGCGTTTTTACGGGGAGGATCAAACAGTAAAATTTTTGGACAAGTTAAAAAATAGAAGTTTTGACTTTATTACTAAAAGTGGATTATCCTGGGGGATTGATGATCTGCCAAATTTTAAGGAAAAAGATGAATTAATTAAAAATGTTAATTTTAAGGTTGAAGAAATTCAAAATCAGTATGAAGAAGGACTTTTAACGGAAAGTGAACGATATAGTAAGATTATTGAATTATGGACTAATATAAAGGAAAAAATAACTGATATTTGTAAGACTAAATTATCGCCGAGTAATCCAATATATTCAATGGTTGAATCCGGCGCTCGCGGTAGTTGGGCGCAGCTAACTCAGATTTTGGGTATGAAAGGATTGGTAACCTCGCCGTCAGGAGATATTATTGAGTTGCCGGTTAAGGGAAATTTTAAACGCGGTTTCGGAGTGTTGGAATATTTTATTTCAACTCATGGGGTGCGCAAAGGCCTGTCTGATACGGCTTTACGCACGGCTAATGCCGGATATTTAACCAGGCGTTTGGTTGACGTTTCACAGGATGTAATTATTTCCAAAGAAGATTGCGGCGATACCAAAGGAGTTGTTATAACAAAAAAAGAAAGCGAAGAAATGGGAGAGGATTTTTTAAGGAGAATAGTCGGTCGATATTTGGCCAAAGATTTGGTTTCTAAAGGGAAAGTATTGGTAAAGGAAGGCGAATTATTAACTGAAGACATAGTAGATAAAATAAAAAATAAGGACATTAAAGATGTAACCATAAGGTCAGTCTTAAATTGTCGTCTTAGCCGGGGAGTATGCACTAAATGTTATGGATATGATTTGGGATATAACAAAGTTGTAAAAATAGGAACAGCCGTGGGTATTATCGCCGCTCAGTCAATCGGAGAGCCGGGTACGCAGTTAACCATGAGGACGTTTCATACTGGCGGGGTGGCCGGACAGGAAGATATTACGCAAGGGCTGCCAAGGGTTGAAGAAATATTTGAAACTCGTCCTCCGAAAAGGAAAGCAATAATTTCCGATGTTTCCGGAAGGGTAAAAATAGAGTGCGCTCAGAAAATTATTCGTGATGAGAACGGGAAAGAAGTTGTTGTTAGCAATTCGCAGGTAAAAATTTTAAAAGTTTATTATAAAGGAACAGATTCCGTTAAATATTATTTTGCCGAAGCAATAAATGAAGTCAAACAAGAAGAAAAAGGCATAAAAAAAGTTGCTAAGTTAAAGCCGGAGATTTTAGTTAAGGACGGCGAAAAAATAAAGAAGGGTATGAGTTTATTTTCTGTTGGTAATAAGACGGTAAAAGCGAAAGAGGGAGGAACAGTTAAATTTGAATTTAAATACATAGAAATTATAGAGGAAGTGGATAAAATCAGGGAATATATTATACCAAAAGGAACGGCTGTTTGGGTTAAAGATGAAGAAGAAGTAAATAAAGGTGACCGGTTAACGGAAGGCAGTTTTGATTTGCAGCAATTATTTAAATTAAGGGGTCGGCTGGAAACCCAAAAATATATCATTAGAGAAATTCAGTATGTTTATTCTTCTCAGGGGCAACCCTTAAATGATAAACACGTGGAGATTATTGCCAGACAAATGTTTTCAAGATATTTTATAGTTGATTCAGGCGAGACCGATTTACTGCCGGGAGAAATTGTAGAAGAAGCATCAATAGACAGAGCAAATAAGCAAGCCAAAAACAAGCCGGTTAAAACAAAAAGATTGCTTTTGGGAATTACAAAGGCTTCTTTGGCTACTGACAGTTTCCTGTCGGCCGCATCATTCCAGGAAACCGCTAAAGTTTTAATTGAGGCGGCCGTGAGCGGAAAAATTGATTATTTGGAAGGGCTTAAAGAAAATGTTATTATTGGATGTTTGATTCCGGCTGGCACTGGATATAAAAAAGGCAGAGAGAGCAAAAGATATTAAGTTTTTTGCGCCTTGAAAGTATCCACAATAAAATTATACTTTATTTTATAATAAAAACGGGCCTTTGGCTCGTTTTTATTATATTTTTTTTCGCCAGCTTAAGGTTTTATTAAATTTATGATATTATTTAATTTATTTTTAATATTTTTTAAATTATATTTTTTTTCCACTAACCGCCTGGCTGCTTGTCCCATTTTATTTTTTAGTTCACTATCATTTAATATTATTTCTATTTTTTCTTTTAAATCAATTAGGTTATTTGGTTTAACCAGATATCCCTGAATCCCATCCTGAAAAACCGTTCTTACCCCGGGCAGATTTGAAGCAATAACAGGGATTCCCGAGGCCATTGCTTCCAGCAAAACCAGGCCAAAAGCCTCGTTTTTATTAATTGACGGCAAAACAAATAAATCAGCCTGTTGATAAATTTTTATTTTTTTTTCATCAGAAATTTTTCCTAAAAAATTTACTTTGTTTGAAATATTTAATTTTTCAGCTTGCTTTTGGTATTGATATTTTAAATCCCCTTTCCCGACGATATTCAATTGCCAATTTTTTATTTCTATTTTAGCCATGGCTTCCAGCAAAATATTTATTCCCTTAAAATAATGAGCTCTGTCCAAACCGCCAACAAAGAGGATTTGAAAAATATTTTTATTTTTATTTGAGGGATTTGGTTTAAATTTATTAATATCAACGCCAAACGGAATTTCTATGAATTTATTTTTATATTTTTTATATAAATTGCCGATTTGGCTGCATTTTATATAATCCAGACTGGCGCAGGTGATAAAGTCGGCTTTTTTAAATAATGAATTGCGGATTAATTTGGAGGGCAAACCTAGAAGGCTTAAAATAAATGACGACATGGCAACGTCCATGTGATAGTGAATTATTAGTTTTGCGTTTTTATTGAATAATTTTATTAGCCATATTATTTCCGCGCTGCCAAAGAAAGGATAATGCAGGTAGATTAAATCATATTTTTTTAAAGTAAAAAAAAGCTGGGGCAGAAAAGCCCCATTGCCATATTTTAACCAGGGTTTTAACCTGATTATATTTTTTTCATTTCCGAGATTATTATAATCAGGGGTAAATATTGCAACATCATGACCGGCTCGGCGTAATATTTTCAAGTATTCATCGGCAATATTACCTATGCCACCCTTATAGGGATGAAAAGCACAGACTATTTGCGCTATTTTCATAAGACCTTTTACAAAATTATTTTTTATTATTCAAGGCTATATTTCTGACTATTTTGGTAGTATCTTTTTCAATTTTTTCCATCCTAAGTCTTAATTTAAAAACCAGATAAAAAAGAATTACTATAGAAACATAAATTAAAACATCAATGCCGGAGCCGGAAAATCCCAAACTGGCTACGAATTTATCAATCCATCTCAAAGCAATTATAGCTCCGGCCGCCAAGAGCCAGAAAATAAGCCAAAAAATAAATTCATTAACTCTGATTTGGTTTTTTTGTTTTTGCCAAAAAAGCCGGGAAAGGAAAAAGGCGATTATTATTAAGGCAATTATTTGTTGAAACATACGTCATCGCTTCGCGAGCCGGAACTATCACCGCCTTCGGCCACCGCATTCTGCGGGGTCACGCCAGAGGCGACGGCGTGATCCCGCCCTCAATGTATAATTAAATAAGTGGCGAGACAAATCCGGCACATGCGAATAGTTTTTTGAAAGTTAAATTAGTTAATCAGTTTAGCTATAAATAAATCTTTTATTATTTTTATTCCCCCGGAAAATTTTTGCCCGAAATTGTGATAAATTATCGTAGCCGGCACTTCTTTGACGCGCAGATTGTTTTTAAAAGCTTTGAAGATAATTTCCGAACAATGAGCCATACCATTATGCTCAATAATAATTTTTTTGGCCGCTCCGGCTGTCATTGCCCTGAATCCGTTTTGCGGGTCGGTTAAGGAAATATTGAAGGCAATTTTATTTGTAATTTTAGCCATTGGCATAATGATATTCCTTTTAAACCAGGGCATATTTGATTTTTTTTCTAAAAAGCGGGAGCCGAAAACTATATCGGCCTCTCCTGAAATAATCGGCGCCACCATATCTTTAATCTCTTTAGCCAAGAATTGTTCGTCCGCGTCAAAATGGACAATAATCTCAGCTCCATTATTTATAGCATATTCATTGCCGGTTTGCAAAGCCGCTCCCTGACCCTTATTTATTATGTGTTGCAGGATAGTTATGCCTTGCGTTTTGGCCAGCCGGTAAGTATTATCAGTTGAGCCATCATCAACCACCACCACCTCATCAACCAAAGGCTTAACGTCATTAATTATTTTTACAATTGTCTTGGCTTCATTATAAGCCGGAATAATGCAGAATATTTTCATAGATATGTTAAAAACGAAATAACTAAAGCCATAATAGATATTATAATTGCAATTATTGAAAGCCATTTTTGAAACCCCGTTAGATGATTAAGCGTTTCAAATTGAACAACTTCCGAGGAATGCATTTTTATTTTGCACTTTTCGCATTCAAAGAGAGCAGGAATTACATTGCCATTACTTATACCACTTCTTCTTTTTATAATCCATTTGTGTTTACAAATTTTATTAATCATAAATAAATTTAAGATATTTTTTAAAAGTGGAGCCACATATTTGGTGTTAGCTGATGTAAACAAATTTAACGAGTGAAGAGAGTTATTTGAGAAAATTTTATTTTAATTTTCTGAATTATTTCTTTCCACTAAATAAT
>CAYMCJ010000006.1:0-8927 GCA_964388985.1 uncultured Gammaproteobacteria bacterium
ATAAATTTTTAAGTAAATTATTAGTCGGATCTTTGCTTTTTGGTTTTTTAACCATGGCTTTAATTTTTCTCCGAATGTATGCAATGTCACATTTGGTTTATGATTCACCATTACCATTTAGGGAATTATGGGATAAAAATATATTAATACTGGCTGGAGTTTTTTCGTTGGCTGGTTTCGTGGGCGGACTGACGGGAATAGTCTTTAAAGGTTTTTATTCTTTATACAAAAAAAAGTTAGATAAAATATTAATTTTTATCGGGCCACTGTTTGTAATGTTTTCTTCCTTGGCTTTTTATAAAGTTAAAATCGGCGGTACAATTATGAGTAGTTTACATGGATGGCCTTATCCGTTTTTGATTCACCAAATTAAAGATGTAATTGATGGATTTCAGATAGATAAATGGATTTTTTCGTCAGGCAGTTTTTATCATTATATTATTTTTAACTATTTACTATATTTAATAATATTTTTCTTGGTATATTATTTAATAAAATTTGTAAGTAAAAAATTAAAAACAAAAAAGATAAACAGCACAATATTTTTGTTCGGATTATTAGTTTTGATGATAATATCATTTACTTCTTTTTTGCCTGTAAAAAAATCATATATATCACATGAAATATCATGGGCTGGATATTGTGAAAAAAACTCCGATTGTGTAATTATTAGCAATAAATGCCCGTTTAGTTGCGCGGTTGTGGTTAATAAGGGCAATGCGAATAAGATTAATGATTTAATCAATTCTTATCCCTCAACTTGTGAGCTTAATTGTTCTGGACGTGAAAAAGCAACTTGTTTGGAAAATAAATGCTGGATATCCATTGATTACACTCCAAATGAAACATATTGGGAAATGCTTAAACAAGCGGTTGAGAATTGCGGAGTTAGTTCAATTATACAAACGCATAGTTTAGAAGTGACGGCTGTTTTGAAAAGTGGAACGGTTCTAAAAGCGGTAGAACCAGAAATTGATGATATTTTTGATATTGTGAAACAATCAGAAAATAAATGTAGCGAGATAATAATGGGTACGGAATAATCTTTTTTCAATAATATTAGATAAACAACAACAAGTTAGAGTCGTAATGCCCGAGCTAACAAAAAAATCGCCAAATCAGGCGATTTTTGTTATAATATAAAGTGACATAAAATTTTACTGAAAATATGAAAAAAAATTTAATTATTTTAGGAATTTTTATTCTTTTTACTGGTACGGGTTGCGCCATACAACAAAAAGTTAATGTTAAAAACGACGCCAGCCAGCTTTCCGCGCCGCTTGAATCCGAAGCCACGACATCGGTCAAAACTACGCCCGAAGGTACAAAAAAAGAACAGCCGGCAAGCGCGTATTCCTGGTCTCAATTTTTGGGGAATTCTTTGCACACCGGATACGCTGCAGTGAAAGGACCGGCAAGAGCAACTTTAAAATGGAAATTTCAATTAGGAACGTTGACAGGCGGAAACCCCAACAGCGTCGTGGTTTCCGCTGACGGGATTATTTATGTCGCCGGAGCCGCTAATATCTTTGCTTTGGATAAAAATGGCACCAAAATTTGGTCAAAGAGTTACCAAGGCACTCAAGGTCCAACTATTGCGGCTGACGGAACGGTTTACGTTCTTGCGCGAGATACGATCTTCGCTCTGGACAAAAATGGTAAAGAAAAATGGAAATTTAAAACCAACGGAAATATTGGTTTTGGTCCGGTTATTGGATCGGACGGAACTGTTTATCAGGGTAGCTGGGATGGTTATTTCTACGCGATAAATAAAGACGGAATTTTAAAATGGAAATACAAAACAGCGGGAGCCGTATCTTATCCGGCCAGTATTGATAAAAAGGGGACAATTTATCTAGGGGGCGGCGACGCCCACGCCGGCCCGGATAGCCATCTTTACGCTTTTAATCCTGATGGAAGCTTAAAATGGAAATATGACACCAATGCTTTGCGAGTCGGTACGCCGGCGATCGGCTCTGACGGACTAATTTATGTTCCGGCCGCTCCTGATTTGTTTGTTTTTAATTCTTCCGGAGAATTGCAATGGGAAAAAGGTCCGGAAGTTATTTCCCAAAATATTCAGAATGTTTCCGCCGGAGATTGCGGTGGGCCGCCTTTACCTCCTTGCAATGGGGAAAATCAATTTCAAAATGGCAACACGCCTCAAGCATCGGGGGACAAGTGTGGCGCGCCGCCTCTCCCGCCTTGCGCTGGAATGGGTCAGCCTCAAAATGATAATATGCCCCCGCCTCAAAATGACAGCGCTCCTTTACCATCGCTGGGTCAAGACGACATAGCAGGCGTCATCACTCCGGCCATCGCTTCGGACGGAACGATTTATATCGGCAATGCCCATGGAATTTTATCTGCCATTAATCCTAAAACCCACGAAGTAAAATGGACATACCAAACCGGCGCTGATCCAAAGCAACCCGGCTTTTATGGTTTGCCCAGCTATCCGCTAGTTGATAAGGAGGGAACAGTTTACATTGGTTCGGTTGACGGCAAAATGTACGCAGTCAGTAAAGACGGAAAACTATTGTGGAGCTACCAAACAGGCGGAAGAATCAGCGAGGCCTCACCCGCCTTTGGTTTGGATGGCACGCTATACTTTACTTCCAAAGATGGTTATTTATATGCCATTGAAAATTGATTTTTTATAATCTGATTTAAAAAAGTTCGGAAGCTGTCCGGATACGCGAGCTAATAAGATTATTTTTTGGGTTCGTCCCGCATCCGCGGGACGCCCGGCTTGTCCAGAGATTTTTGGGCGTATGCTGGGCGAATTCCTGTTCCCGAGCTATCTTTTATGTTTATTATTTGGAAAGTTTAAAAAAATGAAGTAAAAAATTATGGACAAAAACAATATTCCGCAGGAATTAAATAAAAATTTAAAGGATTTAAACGAAAATATTAAAAAATCAAACTCTTTTTGGCTGGGCTTTCTTCGTGGAATTGCCGGCGGAATCGGTACGGCCATCGGCGCGACTATTATCGCGGCTATTGTGATAACAATTTTAGCCAAAACAATCCATTCCGTTGAGTATGTCCCAATACTTAATAAGATTATAAAAAATACGAATATAGAGTCAATAATTCAGAAAGACGAATAGAAGAATTCAATTTTGTCTGGAAGAAAAAGTTGATGGATATAATTAAGAAAATTGGGAAAGGGGATTATGATTTAGTTTGGTCCCGCAGCAGTCCTCTCCGCGCGACTTTTAGGAGACTGCGGCGGAACAAAACCCCTTCCGCTTAAATTCCGTTCGGATTTTTTTATAAAATCCGAGCCAATAAGATAACCGCACTTTGCTGCAAAATGCGGTTATTTTATTAAGTTCATATTTTTTATAAAAATTAAATAGAGGCGTTTTTTATTTTTTTAATATTATTCTAATATTAGGACAATATTTTGCTATGCTTATTTGTTGACATAGTAATAATTTTTTAAATATGTTATAATAATATTAACAAAATTATTTTTTGAAATGTTTAAAACCACAAAAAAAATTGAGTATTTTATTAATCCTGCTAGATTATCTTATCTATTGGAGCTTTATCAAATTACGGAGAAGGATTTAGTTGAACGATTAAATTTGACAAAAAATAATGAATTAAGAAAATTTGGGATAGTTGATATTGGATGGCTTAATGACGTAATGGATAAAAAAAATAAAATCAATTTATCTTTACTAAAAAGAATAGAAGCAATTTTTAATGTTGGTATTTCTTGGTTAGTTTCTAGCCGCACACTTCCACCCAAAAATGGAAGTATTTTTTTTAGAAAAAAAATTTTTAATTCCGAATTAGATTTTAATAGTAAAAAAATTATTGATAGTTTTGAAAAGTTAAAGATCGAAACTCAGCTAATGACAAAATATATAAATTACAAACCGAAACGTTTTTTAAAGGTGTATTCGCAAAATGATGATGCTATATTGGTTGCGAAAGAAATATCTTCAATTTTTTTCGGAAAATATCAAACTTTACTTGAAAAGAAAGAAATTGAAAAGCCAACTGCAGAAAGGGATTATTTAAAAAATCTCATAAGAACCATGGAAGAGTTTAGTATTTTTGTATTTGAACGAACGGAAACATGGAATCAGAAAGAAAGATTGAACAACGTAGATGGGCTTTTTCTTTTCCCAAATTTTATATTAATAAAAAGGAACCAGAAATATTTTAGAAGAGAAATTTTTTCTTTAATACATGAGTTTGCCCATTATTTATTAAATATTGAGGAGATTGACAATGTAAGAGAAGAATTTTTGAATTTCAAATTAAGTAAGATTGAGCAATGGTGTTATGCCTTTGCTTTTTATTTTTTGTTGCATGATCAAATAAAAAATTACGAAAGTATTAAAAACGCCAATAAACAAAATAATTATTCTGAAAATATCATAAACGAAATATATTGTAATACTCATTTAAGTCAGAGGGCTATTTACACAAGACTTGTGATTGAAAATAAAATTTCCCAAACTGATTATAACAAAAAAAAGGAGGAACTAAATAAATATATTAAAGAGAGAGAAAAAGAAGAATTAATACGAAAAGAATTCAATAGGGCTCGTGGGATAGAGCAAAAAGGCTCGGCGCCAAAACCGATAGAATCAAAATTATTCACTGAGTTAGTTAAAATCAATTATTTTGAAGGAAATATTGCCGAAAATAAATTGAGGGAATATTTAAGAATTGGTTCTGAAAAAAACTTGAATGATGTTTTATATAGTTAAAATATGTCTGATGAAAAAAGAAAATTAATTATTGATAATAATAGTCTAATAGATTTTTTTAATTACTATTATTTTGATAGAGATAATAAAAATAAAATTTACAATGATATAAAAGAATTTATATTTTCTAAAATTAAATCTAATGAAATTATAATTATAGACAAAGTTTTTAAAGAATTTAAGCATATAGATTTTCAGGATGACTTAAAGGATATTAAATCAAAAATTAGTCCTTTTATAGTAAATACAGACCACTTAATACTTGAGGTGGAAAAATTATCGAAAGATTATTATATTGAGTACAACGAAAGATATATAAATGATAAATCACAAATAGTCGCTGAAATGGAATATATATTAAATGGCGCAGATTTATATTTAATTGCCCTGTGCCTTGAATATAAAAATGAAGAAAATTTATTACCAACGGTTGTGACAGAAGAATCATTTAATAAAAGAAATTATAAAAAATTAGTTGATAAAATACCAATAATTTGCAAAAAAGAAAATATTAAATGTGTAAGGTTGCCACATTCACTTTTTAATATTTATAAAGATGAACTTGAATTTAACCTTAATATAAAATAATTATATTTTAATTTTGATTCAAACATCGTCCCTGCCCCCGAGTACATAAAATAACCGCACTTTGCTGCAAAATGCGGTTATTTTATTGGTTTAATTATCTTTTAAATAAGGGTCATTTGGAGCAAATGAACCTTATTTTGTTTTATAGAAAGTGGCACTTTTGTGTATTGCTTTTTAAAGCGTGTTTTTCGGGAGACTATCGCGGAACGAAAACTTATTGATACCTCTCTTAAAATATTTTTAGCTATCATATTTTCAATTGACATATAAGCCAGGTCGTGTTAGTGTAATGCCAAATAAATAATAACTGTTCTGTTAATAGGGGGGGGTGCACTATGGCTGTTAAAGTTGAGGAGTCTCGTCAGGGCCCTAATTGTTTTCAGTTGGAGATACATTTAACTGGGGAGCATGAAAGAGGGTACGACCATTCTTTTAAGCAGCTTCTCAGTTCTATTGGGCTGCAGGTAGAAAAAGATTACGGCGGAAATGCTAGAGGATATTATAAGCTGACAGTACTCGTAACTCCAGAAAAGGTGAATTGGGCGAAAAGTAAAATAAAAGAGTGGGAATCGTTCAACTAGCCTATCATTGTTCTTATGAATTTCCTAACCGAGGAAGGTTATTTCGCATTAAATAATTAACCCACCACCAGAAGAATTTTTTCTGCTTCGGTGGTTTTTTATTTTTTAAGAAATTATGGTATAATAAAATTATAAATTACGAATAAGTACGAATATACGAATTCTTTAAATTACGATTATTTATTTCTGTCTGCTATTAAATTTATAAACAGGTAAATAACTTATTATTTGTATATTCGTAAAAATTCGTAATTCGTAGAAAATTTAAAGTATTTTATTTTATGGAAAAGCAAATTGACAGACAATTGGTAATTTGTCCGCAATGCAATGGCAGCGGCCAAAAGAAAATCGGTTTAAGTTGCAACGGTTGTAATGGCTTGGGCTTGGGAATATTTTTTAATAATAAGTTTTTGCATTGGGGAATGGAGATTAATAAGCCCGCTATCAGATTAAGTCATCTAAAGAAAAGTTTTCATTTATTTTTAAATTTAGTCGCTTTTACGGTTGGATTAATGGGTTTGCTGGCTTTGGAATATTGGATATGGCAGAATAGCAACGCGGTTCAGGCCGAAGCCTTTTTATTTTGGCGGGTTCAGCATTGGCTGATTTTACTTTTTTGGATTGGAATTTTAGCCGACATGTTTATTGTTTATCGGTTAAGCGAAGAAAAGCATCGGCGGCATAAAATAAAGAAGTTTGAATTTAATAAGAAAATCAAGAAATTGCCGGATAATTGGAGCGAGTTAAAAAGATTTAAGGACAGAATTGATGTTTCCGAGGGCTTTAGCGACCAGGCCGTTAATATAGTTGAGAATGCTTTTTTATTTGCCCATAAAGCCGGACACAGAGAAGTGTCTATCCAGCATATATTTTATTCGTTATTGAAAAATGATGAAGTTATATCATTGTTTGTCCGCCTAAATGTTAATAGGGAGGTATTAATGAGAAAAATAAAAAATCAACTGTTGAAAAATGAATCCAAAAGTGAAAACGGGAGCAACTTGGATTTATCAACAGAAGTAAAAGAAGTGTTAATCAAGGCTTATATTAACGCCTATAATTTAGAGCAGGAAAGAGCCGGGGCTTTAAATTTGATTTTGCCCAGCCTGGAAAAAGATAAAAATATTGAAGAAATTCTTTATGATTTAAAAGTTGATTACGACAAAATCAATAATGTTATTGAGTGGTTTAAATCAAATAAAATTTTAATTGAGAATCAGAGATTTTATCGGAAAGCGGCCCGTTATAAATCCGGTACCAATATGAATAAGGCCTACACAGCCGTAGCCACGCCGGTGTTAAATCATTTTGGCTATGATTTAACCATTGCCGCCAAATGGGGACGGCTTGAAGTTTGCGCAGCTATGGACGAAGAAGTTGAAAAAATTTTTAATAATCTGGCCAGTGGCCAGACCGGTATAATTTTAGTCGGCCAAGAGGGGGTGGGCAAAAGAACAATAGTTAACGGTATAGCCAGGTTAATGGTGAAGGAAGAAGTACCGGAATTTTTGCAGGACAAACGGTTGGTAGAACTAAATGTTTCCCGTTTAGTCAGCGGCGCTACGCCGGCCCAGGCCGAAGAAAGACTGTTGGTTATTATTGATGAAATTAATAAAGCCGGGAATATTATTTTATTTATTGAAGATATTGAAAATTTAATCGGGATTACGTCCGGCCAGGAGGAAAGTCTGGAGCTGTCCGAAGTGCTGGCGGATGCGTTAAATAGAAAATATCTATATTGTCTGGCAACGGTAAATAACCGAAATTATGCCAAATATATTGAAAATAAAGCCCTGGGAAGCGCTATGGTAAAGTTGGAGATAGAAGAGCCTTTGGAAAATAAGGCAATACAAATAGTGGAAAGCAAAGCAAGTTTAATAGAAAGTAAATATGGGGTATATTTTTCCTATGACGCGATTGAGCAGGCGGTGGAGTTGTCGGCAAAATATATTCATGATAAATATTTGCCGGACAAGGCCATAAAAATTTTAGAATCCGTAGCCGTGAAAATTGCCAAAAGATGCAAAGAGGATACCAGCAAATGTTTTTGCTCTCAAAGTGACATTGCCGAAGCTATTAGTGAAGAAACCCATATTCCGGTGCAGGAAGTTACCGAAGAAGAGAGCGAAAAACTTCTTAATTTGGAAGAACGTATTCATCAGTATATGATAAATCAGGATGAAGCCGTTAACGCGGTAGCCAACAGCATTCGCCGGGCCAGAACGCAATTGGTTCAGAGCAAACGTCCGATAACCAACCTGCTATTTCTCGGTCCGACCGGAGTGGGGAAGACCGAGTTGGCCAAAACAGTGGCCAGAGTTTATTTTGGCAATAAAAATTATATGATTCGGCTTGATATGAGCGAATATCAGCACCCTGACAGCATTAAAAAAATGATAGGTGAAGCCGGAGAAAATATATTGGGCTACCTCACCGAGTCCGTTCGCAAGCAGCCGTTTTCGCTGGTTTTATTGGATGAGTTTGAAAAAGCCGATAAAAATATATTAAATTTATTTTTACAGGTTATGGATGACGGCCGTTTAACCGATGGCCAGGGCCGGACAATTGATTTTACCAACTGTATTATAATCGCCACTTCCAATATCGGCTCGGTTTATATACAAAAGGAAGTTTCCGCCAACAAGGATATTAGTGATATAAAACAGGTATTGATAAATGAATACCTTAATAAATTTATCAGGCCGGAATTAGTTAACCGTTTTGACGGTGTTATTGTTTTCAAGCCCTTGTCTATAAGCAGTGTAATAAAAATCGCGGAGTTGATGCTGGGGCAGGTGGGCGAGATGCTTAAAGAGAAAGGTATAAGTTTGGCGGTTGAGGACGAGGGTCTTAATAAGCTGGCCCAGGAAGGCTATGACCCCAAGTTTGGCGCCAGACCTTTAAGAAGATTAATCCAGGAAAAAATTGAGAATAAAATTGCCACAATGATTTTAGAGGGTAAAATAGATCGGCGTGATACAATTGTAATAGACAAACAGGCCGAGATTAAAATTGAAAAGGG
>CAYMCJ010000006.1:9027-17007 GCA_964388985.1 uncultured Gammaproteobacteria bacterium
CAAAAAGTATTTTAACCTATTTTTAACAATAAGTCAATGTGGATAAAATATATTGCAATTTTTATAATATCGTTAGCCGCTTCAGTAATTTTTACCCTGATAGTTAAAAAAGCGGTTTTTTATCTTAAAATTGTTGATATACCAAAAATTTTTCGCAAAATACATAAAAAGCCGACTCCGCTTTTAGGGGGAGCGGCTATTTTTTTATCATTTTTCAGTGTTTTATATTTTTTGCAAGCTGATTTAATTTCCGGTAATTTGGAGATAAGACATTGGCTGGGATTTTTTATCGGCGCCTGTTTTTTAATGCTGGGCGGATTTTTAGATGATAAATACAATCTAAAGCCGAAATATCAGATTATTTGGCCGTTATTGGCGGTCGGGGCTGTTATTTTAGGCGGCGTGTCTATTGAAAAAATAACTAACCCTTTTGGCGGTTTTTTTTATTTAGGCGGATTGTCAGGATTGATTATCGCTATTTGGCTTATGGGTATGATGTATACGACCAAGCTATTGGACGGAATTGACGGATTGGTTGCCGGGGTAACGGCTATCGGCGGGTTGATTATATTTTTATTTACCATGACAACCAAATATTATCAACCGGATATCGGTTTGGCCGCTTTGGTTTTTAGCGGCGCCTGTCTGGGGTTTTTAATTTTTAACTGGCATCCGGCTAAAATATTTTTAGGCGAAGGCGGTTCATTGCTTTTGGGCTATATTCTCGGAGTATTAGCCATTATTTCCGGCGGTAAAATCGCCATTGCTCTGTTGGTAATGGGGATTCCGGTTTTAGACGTTTTATGGACCATTATCAGAAGGCTATCAGTTGGCAAAAATCCTTTTAAATTCGCGGATAAAAAACATCTTCATTTTCGTTTTCTTGATTTAGGTATGGGGCAAAAAAAAACAGCTCTTATTTTTTATGTTTTATCAGCTGCTTTTGGCTTAAGCGGATTATTTTTGCAAAGCGCCGGTAAAGTTTTGGCTTTGTTGATTTTATTTATAATAATGCTTTTATTTGTAATTGGGTTTAGTTTTTTAGATAAGAAGAAAATATGAAAAAAATAATAATTATATTAATTTTATTTTTATTAACCGGCTGCGGGGTTAAGAATAATAATTCGCGGCCGAACAATAATGATATGGCAGCCAATAAGAAAATTTTAATGGTTATTTCTCCGCTTGATTTTCGCGAGGCGGAATACAGCCAGCCGAGAAAAATTTTTGAAGAAAATGGAGCGGAAGTAAAGGTGGCTTCAATTCAGGATGGTACCGCCATTGGCGCCGAAGGTACGAAAGTTAAGATAGATTTAACTTCAAGCCAGGTGGTAGTGGAAGATTTTGAGGCGGTTGTTTTTGTCGGCGGCCCCGGGATGCTTAAAATTAAAGATGATGAAAGTTTATTGGTTATGGCCGGGAAATTTTATAAGGGAGGAAAAATTATTTCCGCTATTTGCGCCGCTTCAGCCATATTGGCGAAAGCAGGCATACTTAATGGCCGGAAAGCAACCGGCTGGTCAGGCATTAAGGATGATTTAGAAGCTGGCGGAGCGGAGTACACCGGACAGAGCGTTACGGTTGATGGTAAAATAATCACTGCTGACGGTCCTGATTCGGCTCAAGAATTCGGCGAAAAGATTATAGAATTATTGCGATAAATCCGTTTTTTAAGACTCGTCTATGAAAAAGATAGCTAAATTTTATCTGGTTCTTTGTTGGGCTTTCTTTATTGTTAAATTAACAAGCTTTCCCGCTCAGGGAGAATATGCTCCGGCTTTTTCATATTTAGATAAGTTCGTTCATGTATTTTTATTTTTTGTTTTAACTTCATTATTAATAAATATTTTAAAGGATTTATTTAATAAATATTGGTTAATCGGAATTATCAGTTTTTTTATTAGTTCTTCTTACTCTTATTTGATTGAATATTGTCAGTTATTTATAGAAGGAAGATTTTCTTCCTTTTTTGATCTCACGGCCGGAATATTTGGCGGGCTGTTGGCCGTATTTATAGCGTATGAATTATATTATCGCCAGCCGAAATTATTGCTTCATATTTGTTGCGTTGGCTGTGGAGTTTATATTAGTCAAATATTAAAGAAAAGATTTAAAATTACATTGTATTTTTATAACCCCAATATTTATCCGGCCAGTGAATATGATAAAAGATTGGCAGAAACTAAAATAATTTCTAAAAAATTAAATTTAAATTTGATAATCGGAAAATATGAGCACAATTTATGGCTAAAAAGAATTCAGGGTCATGAAAAAGACCGGGAAAGGGGAGGGAGATGCTTAATTTGTTACCGGGAAAGACTGGAAAAAACCATTGGAACAGCGAAGAAAAAAGGTTATGATTATTTTTCCACTACTTTAACAACCAGCCCGCACAAAGATGCTCAGGCAATTAGTAAAATTGGCCGACAATTGGAAAAAAAATATAAAGTAAAATTTTTAGACCAGGATTTTAAGAAGCAAGATGGGTTTAAAAAATCTGTTTGGCTGTCAAAAAGGTTGGGTTTATATCGGCAGAATTATTGCGGTTGCGAATTTAGTGGTATATTAGAGAACAAGGAGCAGGGAACAGAGAACAAAAAACAATAGACTATAGATGGGATAAAAGAAGAAAGAAAATTTTTTTAATTCTATAAAATTTATTAAATATTTTTATTAGTTTTATATCTATAATTTAAAAAATAAAAGTTGTGTTTTATATATTTTTTTAGTATAATACAAATATATAAATATAATGTTATTTACAAATTAATTGCTATATTCGTGAATTTGTAATTAATTTGTATATTTGTAATATTATGGATATTTCCACTTATTTTAAACAAGCCATAGAAAATAATGCTTCTGACCTGCATCTCGTAGCCGGTAGTATTCCGGCCCTGCGTAAACACGGGGATTTAGTTAAATTAGACAATAATGTTATTAGTGATGACGAGCTTAAAAAAGCGATCAAAGATTTAGTTACCAACGATATTTGGGAAAGATTTAAAAACGAGCATGAATTTGATTTTTCGCAGGAATTTTTTGGAACTAGATTCAGGGTTAATCTTCATTATCAGGAAGGTAGGGCTGGTTTATCGGCGCGTTTAATTCCTGAAAATGTTCCGGACCCGAAAAGCATAGGATTTGATGAGGTTATTTATAATTTAACGCATTTGCAGGATGGTTTAATAATTGTTACCGGGCCGACCGGGTCAGGAAAATCAACTACTCTGGCAACCATGATAGATATTATTAATAACGAAAGAAGAGCCCATATTATTACCATTGAAGATCCGATTGAGTATCTTTTTAAGGAGAAGCAATGCATAATTGAACAAAGAGAGTTAGAGAGCGATACCAAATCGTTTACTTCAGCCTTGAAATACGCGCTAAGACAGGATCCCAATATTATTATGGTTGGAGAAATGCGCGACAAAGAAACTATTTCCGCTGTTTTAACCGCGGCGGAAACCGGCCACTTGGTTTTATCAACCTTACATACCCCGACTGCGCCCGAAACAGTAGCCAGAATAATTGATTGTTTTCCCGCTCACAGGCATCAGCAAATATTAAATCAGCTTTCCTCAACTTTAAGAGCGGTAATAGCGCAGCAGCTTTTACCGACAGTTGACAAAAAAAGAGTTGCCGCTCGCGAGATATTAATTAATAATAATGCAGTGGCAAATTTAATAAGACGAAATCAGATAGGGCAGATTTATACCGCTATCCAAACAGGCAAGAGGGAGGGGATGATTACAATGAATAAGTCAATTGATATTTTATTTAAAGAAGGAATAATCAGTGAGCGTGTGGCCAAAAATAGAATCAGGGACCTTGAAACCAAGGTAATATATTATTAATGTTATTTCGCCCCTCGCGAGGGGCGGGACGAATATATGAATACGGAAAAATGGAAAAATTTATTGGGCGATGTTAAGGAAAATTTTCAAGTTGAAGACGAAGGAAAGGAGCATTTGGAAGAAGAGGGAGGGGTTGATATAGAATATATAGTTTTTCAGGGGCCGTTAGGAAAAATAAGGTTAGAATATATAATTAAACCCGTAATATTAGATAAAAAAACTATTTATTCCCGTCGGATCGGGTCAGAGACTAAGGTTGATTATATTTATAGCCAGGAAGAGAAAAGCTGTAAATTAGTGGTCTACAAATGGGAAGATGAAGACTGGGTTGAAATAGACGGCGGTATGTTTGACAGTTTTGGGAAATAAGAATAAAAAGAAAAATAAGAGAAATAAGAAATGGTTTAAAGCTGTATCGGATAATTTTTATTTTTTTCCCGTTTTTATTTTTCTTATTTATCTTATTTTTAATATGCGAGCGGTAATTCAGAGAGTAAAAAATGCCAATGTAAAAGTTAATGATAAAATAATTGGAAAAATTGGGTTTGGTTTGTTGATTTTATTAGCCGTACATATTGATGATGAAGAGTCGGTTGCCGGAAAGATGGCTGATAAGATAGTAAACCTAAGGATTTTTGAAGATAATAACAAAAAGATGAATTTATCAATTAAAGATGTTGGCGGAGAAACATTGATTATTTCGCAATTTACTCTTTATGGCGATTGCAGTCGGGGGAATAGACCTAACTTCACCGAGTCGGCCCGGCCGGATAAGGCTATGTCAATGTATGAAAGATTTATTAAGTGTTTGAGAGAACATAAAATTAGAGTTAAAACCGGAAAATTTGGCGCTATGATGGAGGCTGAACTTGTAAATGATGGTCCAGTAACGATAATTTTAGATATATAAAATATAATTAAAGTCAATAAATTTATGACAAACAAAGCCACCATTAAAATAATTATTGTTTTAGCTTTTATTTTTGTTTTTAGCGGCTGTTCGCTTTTCCCAAAGGTTTCTCTTCCTAATATAAAAAATTCGCCCGATGATAATCTTGGGGTCGATACGGGGGACGCTAAAACAATTGATGAGCAGCTGACGGCGCAGAGTAGAATTAATAAATTTACCGACCTGGATAAATTAAAAGAATTTTTAGAGCAGGGGGAGGGTATTTCCGATTATGGTTACTCGGGTCTTGAGAGAGCGGTTGATATGGATTTTGCTGGAGAAGCGCTGGTTAATGCTCCGCTGGCAACCAAGCAGGCAGTCGGTGAAGCAACCGGATTCGGGGCGGGAGCGGATGACTTTTCCAAAACCAATGTGCAGGTAGAAGGAGTTGATGAGGCCGACATTATAAAAACCGACGGCAAATATATTTACGCGGTTGTTAAAAATGATTTATTTATTGTTAGCGCTTATCCGGCCGAGGAGGCTGAAATTTTGGCTAAAATTGAGTTTAAATCAAGACTAGAAGATATTTATATCAACGACAATAATTTAGTTATATTCGGCTGGGACGATAAAATTTTTGAAAATGATGTTTACCAAAAATTTGGGCGACGCGGGGATTATACTTTTTTAAAGGTTTTTGATATTACTGATAGAAAAAATCCCCAGCAGGTCAGAGATTTGGACTTTGAAGGCTCCTACCGTGATTCAAGACTAATAGGCGACTATGTTTATTTCGTAACTAATAATTATAATTATTATTATATTGAAAGTGAACCGGTTATTCCCAGAATAATAGAAAATGGAGAAGTTTTGACAAACGATTGCGAATTTACAGATAAATGTTTTGTCCCGGATATGTATTATTTTGATATTCCTTATGATTCTTATAATTTTACCACCGTAACCGCCATTAATGTAAGAAATAATAATGAGGCGATTGTTGGTGATGTTTATCTTTTATCCGGCAGCCAGAATATGTATGTATCAAAGAGCAATTTATATATAACCTACACAAAATATATCAGTGAATACCAGCTGGAGATGGAAGTTATGAAAGAAATTGTTTATCCTTTATTAAGTGTTAAAGACCAGGAAAAAATTGCCAAGATTGAAAAGGTGGAAAATTTTATTTTATCAAAAGAAGAAAAAATGACAAAAATATCGCGAATTATTGAACATTTTGCGGCCTCTTTAAGCGAAGAGGAACAGGCGCAGTTGGAAAAACAAATAGAAGCGGGAATAAAGCAAAAATATGAAGACATTTCCAAAGAACTTGAAAAAACAGTTATTCATAAAATAGCAATTGACGGAAACAATATAGAATATAAAAATTTTGGCGAAGTTACGGGCCAGGTGTTAAATCAGTTTTCCATGGACGAAAGTGACGGTTATTTCCGCATCGCTACCACCAAAAATAGAACCTGGTCAAGATACGAAGAGGAACAAAGGGAATCTTATAACAATCTTTATGTTCTTGATGATAATTTGAAGGTAGTTGGCGCTTTAGAAGGATTAGCCGAAGGGGAACGTATTTATTCGGTAAGATTTATGCAGAAGCGCGCTTATTTGGTGACTTTTAAACAAATGGACCCGTTGTTTGCGATTGATTTGTCTGACCCTCGTAATCCAAAAGTTTTAGGAGAGTTAAAAATACCGGGTTATTCTGATTATCTTCATCCTTACGATGATACGACTTTAATCGGTTTGGGCAAAGATACCGGTGAAACGGAATGGGGCGGAGTCCGAACCAAGGGAATTAAGCTATCGCTTTTTGACGTTTCCGACATCAGTCAGCCCAAGGAAATTGATACTTATATTATCGGCGACAGCGGTAGTGATTCAATTGCTTTATATGACCATAAAGCTTTCTTATTTTCCCGCGATAAAAATTTATTGGCTATTCCGGCCTCGGTTAGGGAATCCCTGGGCGAGTTTGGCCGGGATAAGCTTACTTTTGTCGGAGCGGTTATATTTAATATAAATAAAAACGGTTTTGAGCTTAAAGGTAAGATAGACCATTCAGACGGAGGTCAGCCGTCGGAGCAGGATTATTGGCAAGGTTATAATTATTATGACAACACCGTAAAAAGATGCCTTTATATCAATGATATTCTGTATACTTTTTCCAACGAATATCTGAAAATGAATAAGTTGGGCGACTTGGCACTGGTTAAAAAGCTGGAATTAAAAAAGCAAAAATCAGGCGATGATTTTGAGGTGATAAATTAAAATATTTAATAATTAAGTTATCTAAATTTATGGAAGGAGCTTTTACAATTTTAGGGATAGTATTATTTATATTTTTAATCAGTTTAAAACAGATTAATCAGTATGAGCGCGGAGTAAAATTTACCATGGGCCGTTATGCCGGTATAATGAATCCGGGCTGGAGAATTGTAATTACCATATTTCAAACTTATAAAAAAGTTGATATGAGGGTTAAGGCGGTTGATGTGCCCGACCAGAAAGCAATTACCAAGGATAATGTATCAGTAATGGTGAACGCGGTAATTTACTACAAAGTGCTGGCGGCGGAAAAAGCCATAATTGAAGTTGAAGATTTTCGTTACGCCATATCGCAGTTTGCCCAGACCACTATGCGCAATATTGTCGGCGAAGCGACTTTGGACGAGCTCCTGGCCAACCGTGATAAGATTGCCGACAGGATCAGAGAGATAGTTGACAAAGAAACGGACGAATGGGGTTTAAAGGTCAGCAATGTTGAGTTAAAGGATGTTAGTTTGCCGATAGAGATGGAAAGGGTTATTGCCAAGCAGGCCGAGGCGGAAAGAGAAAAAAGAGCGGTCATAATTAAGGCGGAAGGCGAAGTGATGGCGGCCGAGAATATGTCTAAAGCCGCCAAAATATTGGCCGGATCTGACGGCGCTCTGCATCTAAGGACGTTACAGTCAATAAATGACTTATCGTCAGACCAGTCTAATACTGTAATTTTTGCTATCCCCCTTGAAGTTCTAAGGGCGTTTGATGGATTTAAGAAGAATAAATAGTTAATATTTAAATATGTCTAAAAAAGAAAAAATATTATTATTTTTATTAATAATGGTTTTGGCTGCTTTTTTATATTTAATTATTACTTCAGAATCTGATGTTATTAAAAATAAAGAAGCAGTAAATTTGGAAAAAGATGATAATTATTTGGAAGAGTTA
>CAYMCJ010000006.1:17107-29517 GCA_964388985.1 uncultured Gammaproteobacteria bacterium
ATAGTGAAATTGATAAAAGTTGGTGGAATTTTTCGATTTTGCCGGCTTGTTTTTTATTTAGCCTTTCCATATATTCATCCCTGTTAACGAATAATCTTTATATTCAATTGTTATTTTTTGTTAATATGGTTTTTATATATTTTTATTTAAAAAGTATTTATTATTATTTAATAAGGCCGGAATTTTATAAAGCGCAAACTATAGAAAATTTATCTTCTTACGGAAATTTTTTAGTTATTTTCTTTTTTTCGTCAGCTAGTTACGGTCTGCAGTCATTTTTGAATATAGCAACCGCCTTGTTGATATTTTTTATATTATTGCTTTTGGCGTTAGTGGTTTACCAAGTGATGTGGGCCAATAAAATAGATATAAATTTGGGGTTTATTTTTATTTTATTATTGTGTTTAATTTTAGTTGAAATCGCTTGGTCTATTTCTTTCTTGCCCTTAAATTATAATGTTTTAGGGATGGTGCTGGCTATCTGTTATTATATACTAATTGGCTTGACCAGATTTTATTTAAAAGGTAAATTAGACGGCAAGATTGTAAAATTATATTTATTTTCAGGCTTTATAAGTATTTTTATATTATTGTTGACATCCAGCTGGATATAATTAATATAAATATAGGGCCTACGCGTTTGCCTATATCATTATTTAAAATATTTTAAATAGTTCTACCAAGTATCCTTGTTTGTTTACCCACAAATTGCAAATCAAGTACGAATTTGCAAATACCAGCTAAAATATTTTATCTAGTATTTGTAAATTTATAGCAGATTTGTATATCAGTAGGAAATAGATGTCAATTATAGGCAACTGTTTAGGCATAAATAGCTTTGGAATAATATTTGAAACGTGTAAGTTATAAAATATATGAAAAATAAAAAGGATAATTTTATAAATGATAAAATTTTAACGGTTGTTATTTCTGTAATTTTTGGGTTGATTGCCGGTTTGGTAGGGGCTTTGGCGGCCGGGGCATTTTTATTTGAAGATTTATCAAATATTCCATTTTTCGGGGAGATTAATTTTTCCAATAGCCATTACAACGGTTCAAATTTAGTGATAAGTGGCGCCAAGAAAGTAATAGTTGAGCAGGACACAAAAATAATTGAAACCATAAATTCTGTTAATAATAGCATAGTTGGTATTTACAAAAAAATACCGGAGGGAAAATCCGAACCGGCGGTAAATAATAATAATTTTGAATTAGCCGATTATTATAAGTTGGACCAGCCGGTGGGGTTAGGAATAATTGTAAGTAGTGATGGCTGGATAGCAACTGATGTATCCAACTATAATGTTGGCTTAAGCAATATATTGGACAATTATGTCATTATTACAAAAGAAAATAGAATTTATAATATTGATAGTTTTATTAAAGATACAGTAACATCATTTTCATTTATACATGCGGCCGGCGCCAATGATTTTTCAGTCTGTCAGTTTGCGGAAGAGAATGAAATAAAAAGCGGTCAGGCAACCTTAATAGTCGGCTGGAGAGGCAAGAATTTATTAAGCAGATTGATTGAAAAAAAAGATATAAGTTCCTCATTAGTTAAAAATAGCGATGTTTATTTTGAAAGTTATATATTGTCTAACGGTATAGACAGAAAGTTTTATGGCACTGCCGTGTTTGATTTGTCGGGGAATATTATCGGTTTAGTTGACGGAAAAGGGGGTGTAATACCGGTCAGTCATTTTACTTCGGCAATTAATAGTTTATTTAAAAATAACGAAATTAGACGTCCGAGTTTAGGTATAAATTATATAGATTTATCAAATTTAATTTCAGGGAAAAAGACTTTGGAAAATGGCGCTATTATTTATAAAGAGGGCGGTAAAAACGGCATAGTTCCACAAAGTCCGGCTGATTTAGCCGGTTTAGATGAAGGAGATATAGTTATTTCAATTGACAGTAAAATTATTAACGGTGATAATAATTTAACCAATGTTATTCAAAGTTATTTGGCTGAAGATGAAATAAATATTTTATATTTAAGGGGCGGAGAAGAAAAAGAAATTAAAGTAAAATTAGGTGAGATTGAATAAAGAAATAATAACTTTTATCTTTTTAAAGGCATTATAATTATTAAATAAGTATTTTAATACTTATTTTTTTATGGTATAATATAAATGAGAAGGGATATTTTTGTGATTTGTGATATGGAAATTAAATCAATCAGAAAAGCTAAAAAATTGACCGGCAAAAAAGTGTTATTGCGGGCTGATTTTAATGTACCGGTAAATATTAAAGGGGAGGTAAAAGATGATTTTAAGATATTGGCCAGTTTGCCTACCATAAGATTTTTATTGCGATATAAATGTAGAATAATTATAATTACTCATTTGGGTCGTCCTCAAAGCAATAGTGACTCTAAAATTAAAAAGGTAAAATGTTGTTCAGTCAAGCATATTGGAGCGCATCTTAGCCGGTTATTAAACAAGAAAGTAAAATTTATTAATGATTGCGTTGGTTTTAAAGTTGGAACGGAAGTAAGTAAAATTAAGGCCGGGGAAATATTAATTTTGGAAAATTTGCGATTTCACAAAGCGGAGATGGAAAATAGCAAGAAATTTGCCCGGGAATTGGCCAGTTTGGCGGATATTTATGTTAATGATGCTTTTGGTGTTAGCCATAGAAAACATGCTTCTCTTTCGGCAATCAAAAATTACATTCCGTCCTATGCCGGTATATTATTGGAAAATGAGGTAAAAAATTTAAGCAAGGCTTTAAACCCGAAGCAGCCGCTGTTGACCGTGCTCGGCGGAGCCAAATTAGCCACCAAGATTTCTTTAATAAAAAATTTACATAAAAAATCATTTAGAATATTAATAGGTGGCGCTTTAGCCAGTATTTTTTTCGCCGCCCACAATTTAGAAATTGGTAAATCATTAATAGACAAGGCAAGTGTCAAATTAGCTAAAAAGTTTAAAGACAAAAGCATTATTTTGCCGATAGATGTTATTGTTAGTGATTCATCAATGGAGAAAGCGCAAGTAAAAAGTATTAGCGGTATAAATAAAAATGATATTATTTTAGATATTGGTCCTCAAACCATTAAACTATACTCTAGTTATATCAGAAAAGCTAAAACTATAATTTGGAATGGCCCGATGGGAATGTTTGAAAATGAGCGCTTTAAACATGGTACTCTGGGGATTGCCTGCGCCATTGCTTCCCGTTCGGTCGGCCAAGCCTATGGAATAGCGGGAGGCGGGGAGACGGTTAAGGCTTTAAGGGCAATGAAGATGATTGATTATATTGATTGGGTGTCTACCGGCGGCGGAGCCATGCTGGCTTTTTTGGGGAAAGAGAGATTGCCGGGGTTAAATAAAATAGTTAATTAATTGTCATATAGCGCCGGCCGGTAAAGTAAAATATAATTTTATTAAGCGGGTGTTATATTATAAGTATATTATATGAAAATTAAAAAAATTAGGGCGCGGGAAATTTTGGATTCGCGGGGCAATCCGACAATTGAAACAGAAATTATCTTGGATAATGGAATTTTGGGTAAGGCCAGCGTTCCTTCGGGAGTTTCAACCGGAGCTCATGAAGCTCATGAATTACGGGACAGAGACGAAAGAAGGTATGGCGGTCTGGGAGTTTTAAAAGCGGTCAAAAATGTTAATGATAAACTTTTTAAAGCCGTAGTTGGCCAAAATATTTTTAAACAGGAAGAAATTGACGATATTATGATAAAGTTAGATGGCACGAGTAATAAGAGAAAAATCGGCGCTAATGCAATTTTGTCCGTATCTTTGGCCTGCGCCCGGGCCGGAGCGGCGGCGGGGAAAATAGAATTGTATAAATATTTGCAAGAATTATATAAATTTAAAAATAATTTTAAAATGCCGATTCCGTTTTTTAATATATTTAATGGCGGCCGGCATGCCGATACTAATTTGGATTTTCAGGAATTTATGATAATTCCGATAATTAAAACTAATTTTTCGGAAAAAGTCAGAATAGGCGCCGAAATATTTCATGAATTAGGGAAGGTTTTGAAGAAAGCCGGGTTTGATACTGATGTAGGCAGTGAAGGCGGATATGCTCCTGACATGACATCAAGCATCCAGGCGATTGAATTGATTATAGCGGCGATTATAAGCGCCGGGTATAAACCAGGCAAGGAAATAGCTCTTGGAACCGACGTTGGTTCTTCCGAGCTTTATAATAAAGCCGACAAAAAATATATTTTCAGATTAGACCAGTCAAGTTTTACCAATAATACCATGATCGGTTTATATTATGAGTGGTTGAGAAAATACCCAATAATTTCCCTTGAAGACGGACTGGCGGAAGATGATTGGGAAGGGTGGCAGGAATTAACTAAAGAATTAGGGGAGGAAATGATATTAGTTGGCGATGATTTATTTGCTACCAATATTAATCGTTTGCGTCAAGGCTTGAAAGAAAAAGTCGCTAATACAATATTGATAAAGCCCAATCAGGTCGGTACTTTAACCGAAACGATGTCCTGCATTAAGTTAGCCCAAAAGCATAATTATAAAATTATGGTTTCGCATCGTAGTGGAGAGACATGCGATGATTTTATTTCGGATTTGGCGGTAGCGGTCGGGGCTGAATATATTAAAGCCGGTTCGTTGTCCAGAGGGGAGAGACTGGCAAAATATAATCGATTAATGGAAATAGAGGGTTTAATAAATTTTTAATTTTTTAATTTTGTAAATAATTTTTAATGCTTAAATTTTTTAAAAATAAATTATAATCAGTAGCAGTTTAAAAATTAAAAATTAAATTTTACTATGTCAATAAAACAAAAAAATCAGAATAATAATCTCCCCATGATACTTATTATTCTTGACGGTTGGGGGATAGCTAAACCTAACAAGGGTAATGCCGTTACGTTAGCCAAAACTTTGTTTATTGATAATCTTATTAAAAAATATCCGTCAACGGAGTTATACGCCCATGGCAAACATGTAGGTTTGCCGCCGAAGCAGGACGGAAACAGCGAGGCCGGCCACATGAATATTGGCGCTGGTCGGCCGGTTGAACAGGACGTGGTAAAAATAAGCAAGAGTATTAATGACGGAACTTTTTTTAAGAACGCGGCCTTTTTAACTGCCATTAAACATGCAAAAGAAAATAATTCAAATATGCATTTGATGGGGATGCTATCCAACGGGATGAGCGCCCATAGCGACCCCGACCATTTATTGGCCTTGCTAACTTTATTGAGAAAATACAATTTAGATAATGTTTATTTGCATTTATTTACTGACGGCCGGGATTCGCCCAAATACGCATCATTAAAATTAATTGAAGAGATTGAAAGAGAATATTTGGATAAAGAGCAAATTGCGACAATAATGGGCCGATTTTACGCCATGGACAGAAAAAAGAAATGGAAGCGAACCGAATATGCTTATAATTCCCTGATTATTGGCAATAATAACAAAGCCGGCAGTCCGCAGGACGCGATTACTCAAAGTTACAACCGGGGCGAAGATGATGAATTTATTGAGCCGTATGTAATTACAAAAAACAATAAAGCGTTGCCGAGGATTAAGGATAATGACAGCGTGATTTTTTTTAATTTAAGATCTGACCGGGCCAGACAGCTGGCAAAGATATTTGTCCAAAAAAATTTTAATGAAGATAATCCGGGCTCAGGCAAGCGAAAGAAAGTATTAAAAAATTTGTGTTTTGTCGCCATGACTGATTTTGGTCCAGATTTGGATTCAATCATCACTGCTTTTCCAAGTGTTGATATTAAGGAAACTTTGCCGATGGTTTTATCTGATTTACGCCAGTTATACATAGCGGAGACGGAAAAATATGCCCATGTAACCTATTTTTTTAACGGCGGTTATTCAGGCAGAGTGGATAATGAGGACCAGTATGCTATTATTTCTCCCGATGTTAGGTCTTATGATGTTACGCCGGCGATGAAATCAGAAGAATTATCCGAAGTTGTTATTAATAATCTTGTAAAAAATAAATACGATTTTACAGTATTGAATTTTGCCGCTCCGGACATGGTTGCGCATACCGGAAATCTTGAAGCTGGGATAAAATGTTGTGAAATAATTGACAAGGAACTGGAAAAAATAATCAAAAAATATTTAAAATATAATGGCACGGCAGTTATTACCGCTGACCACGGCAATATTGAAGAAATGATAAATTTAGATACAGGCGAAATAGATACCGAACACTCAATCAATCCGGTTCCGTTTATTATAGTAAAAAATGATGTAAAAAGTTTAAAATTAAGAAAGGGCGGAACCTTAAGTAATATTGCCCCCACCATACTTGACTTGCTAGGAAGAAAAAAACCGGCCGAAATGACCGGACAGAGCTTAATAAAAACTTAATAATTTTATTGTTAAGGAATTTTCCCGCCACTTATTATTTTATTTTTGGCGGGATTCCGTTGAAGCGGTGACAGTATTGGTTGATTTTTTTAACTAATATTAAACGAATCGTTTTTTACCGCCAACAACCACCGCCGCGATGGGGTTGCGTTAGCTTGGCTCTAATAAATTTTTAATAGTTTGGCAAAACACATTATTATTTTAATGTACGTTTACGCCTAACTTGTATTATGCCAAACGGACAAATTAGACAAAAATGTCCCCGGCCGGTAGTATTAATTGTTTTGGATGGCTGGGGAGTAACGCAGCCATATAGCGGGAACGCAATTAGCTTGGCTAATACCCCGAATTTCAATGATTTAATTATTAAATATCCGGCCATGACATTGCGCGCTTCAGGCGAAGCGGTCGGTTTGCCTTGGGGAGAAGCCGGCAATAGTGAAGTCGGTCATATGAATTTAGGGGCTGGGAGAATAATTTATCAGGATTTGCCCAAAATTAACAAATCAATAAGTGATAATAGTTTTTTTAAAAATAAAGCCTTATTGGAAATTATTGATTATGTTAAGAAGCGAAAAACAAAATTGCATTTACTGGGTTTGGCTTCCAATGGTGGAGTGCATTCTTCGCTTGAACATTTGCAGGCTTTGTTGGTTTTGGTCAAAGAGCATAAATTGAGCCAGGTATTTATCCATGTTATTTTGGACGGGCGTGATACTCCTTATAACAGCGGTTTGAATTTTGTTAAGGATATAAGGCGTTTTAGCAAGGAATACGAAATAGGAAAAATAGCCACTGTGTCGGGTCGGTTTTATGCTATGGATAGGGATAATCGATGGGATCGGATCGCCAGAGCTTATTATGCCATAGCGCTTGGCGAAGGAAATAAATATAATGATCCTGTTGAAGCGATAAGGGATAGTTATAATAAAAAAATTTATGATGAAGAATTTGTACCGACGGTAATTACCAATAATGATAAGGCGGTAGCAAAAGTGGAAAATGGTGATGGTATAATATTTTATAATTTTAGACCGGATCGGGCCAGACAGATAACTAAGGCGTTTATTTTGCCCGGGTTTGAAAAATTTGACAGAAAAAGAGATATAAAAGATTTATTTTTTACCTGTTTCGCGGAGTACGAGAAAGATTTGCCGGTAAAAGTTGCCTTTCCCCAGGAAATAATTGGCAATACTTTGGGGGAAATAATTTCCCGGCAGGGGTTAAGGCAATTGCGGGTTGCGGAGACGGAAAAATATGCCCATGTAGCCTATTTTTTTAACGGTGGCCGGGAAAATAAATTTGAAAAGGAAGAACACTTGCTTATTTCCTCTCCCAAGGTTCAAAGTTATGATTTAGCCCCGGAGATGTCCGCCTTAAAGATTACCGCTGAATTGTTAAAATTAATAGATAAAGATATTTATGATTTTATATTAATTAATTATGCTAATCCCGATATGGTTGGACATACCGGCAATCTTAAAGCGGCTATTTTAGCGATAGAAGCGGTTGATGAGTGTTTAGGAAGAGTGGTAGAGAAAGTATTAAAAAAAGAAGGAGTATTATTGATAACGGCCGACCATGGAAATGCCGAATTTATGTTTGATATGCAAACCGGTATGATAAACAAGGAACACACAACCAATCCGGTCCCGTTTATCATTGTCAGCAAAAAGTTTGAAGGAAAAACCATTGGCTTCAAAGATGTTCCCGGGCATGATTTAAGTTTAATAAAACCGCAGGGTATTTTATCCGATGTTGCCCCAACCATAGTAAAAATAATGGCTTTGAACAAACCCAGAGAAATGACCGGCCGAAGCTTGATCTGATTTTAATGGGGCTGTCGCCGAATGCCGTATTTGTCCTAAATTTTTATCCCGCCTCTCGCGAGAAGCGGGATGAAAATTTATGTTCAAAAGAGCATTCGGCGACAGCCTCCTCAATATTAGTAGTTTAAACAAAATAAAAAACCGTGGATTTTAAATATTCGCGGTTTTTTGAAACGTTATTTTAAATCAATAAAAAATAACCGGCCAGACTAATAAAAAATCCTATTAAGGCACCAACTAAAACCTGTCCGGGGGTATGGCCAATGCGTTCTAAAAGATGCGGATATTTTTTTTCTAAAACTTCATCATCCTTTAAGTCTTTCACTAATATATTAAGCGTTCGGCCGTGTTCCCCTAAATACCTCCTGATGCCAAGAGCGTCCCGTATAACAATAATGGCTAAAATAATACTGATGGCGAAAATAGGCGAATCCCAGCCTAATTTTAATCCGGCAATGGTGCTTAGCGAGATTACTATCGCGCTATGTCCGGAGGGCATTCCGGCATAAGCCAAGGCGTTTTTGATGTTAAATTTTTGCTTATTGGTTTTAACAAAAAATTTAATGGTTTGGGCAACCAATCCGGATATTAAAGGTAATATTAAAATTAAATACATAAAAGATAATATTCAATTATCAATGACCAATAATCAATTGGAATTTATTGTTAGATTATTGGCTATTGAATATTGAATGTTTTTTAGATATCTAAATTCTCTACTTTTTTGGCATGGGTTTGAATAAAATGTTTGCGTGGAGCAACATCTTCTCCCATTAACATATCAAATATTTTATCCGCCTGGGCAGTATCTTCTACGGTTACTTGTTTAAGAATTCGTTTTTCAGGATTCATGGTTGTCTGCCAGAGTTGGTCCGGATTCATTTCCCCCAAACCCTTATATCTTTGGATGTTTATTTTATTTTGGGATTTAGTTTTATTTTTATCCGTTGATTCTTCTTTTTCCTCGGTTTCCCCGTAATCCGCTTCGTCTTCAATCGCGGAGGGGGTGACGCCGAAACTGTTGATTATCTTATTTTTTTCATCTTCCGAATAAGCGTATTGACTGGTTGTTCCTTTCTTAATTTGGTAAAGCGGCGGTTGGGCTATGTAAAGGTTTCCGTTTAAAACCAGGGGATTGAAATGTCTGAAAAACAGTGTTAACAGCAAGGTTCTGATATGCGCTCCGTCAACATCAGCGTCTGTCATAATAATTATTCGGTGGTAGCGCAATTTTTCTATGTTAAATTGTTCATCAATGTTGGTTCCCAGGGCAATGACCAAATTTTTTATTTCATTGTTGGCCAGCATTTTATCCAGACGCGCTCTTTCAACATTTAAAATTTTTCCGCGCAGAGGCAGTATGGCCTGGAATCTTCTGTCTCGGCCTTGTTTGGCCGAGCCGCCGGCCGAATCGCCCTCAACAATATACAGCTCGCATTCTTGGGCTTTTCGGCTTGAACAGTCGGATAATTTTCCCGGCAAAGTGATGCCATCCAGAATTCCCTTGCGCAGGATGGTTGCTCTGGCGGTCCGGGCGGCGATGCGGGCCTGGGCGGACAGAGAGCATTTGTTAATTATCAGTTCGGCTTCTTTGGGGTGCTCTTCTAAAAAATTTAAAAATGAATCCCCGAAAATTTGTTCAACCTGGGTTTTTATTTCTGCGTTGCCAAGTTTGCCCTTGGTTTGTCCTTCAAATTGCGGATTGGTTAATTTAACGCTGACAATGGCGGTAAGGCCTTCACGCACATCTTCTCCGGTTAAATTTTCATCCTTTTCTTTTATTAAGTTGTGGTTGCGCGCGTATGAATTAAGAGTTCTGGTCAGAGCGGTTCTGAATCCGATCAAGTGAGTGCCGCCTTCGGGGTTGCTTATATTATTAGCAAAAGGCAAGATGGTTTCATTAAATTCGTCATTATATTGCAGGGCGATTTCAATTCTGGAATCATTGATTTCTTTGTCAACATAAAAACAGGTTTCATTCTTTACGGTTTTATTGCGATTTAAAGCTTTTATATAAGATTTTATTCCGCCTTCAAAATAAAACTTATAATTTTTTTGCCGATGATTTTTTCTTTGGTCGGAAATTTTAATCGTTATGTTTTTAGTAAGATAGGCCTGTTGGCGGAGCCGGTCTAGGATACGACCCCAATTAAATTCAATTTCGAAAAAAATTTTTGTATCAGGCTTAAAAGTTATTACTGTTCCGGTTTTTTTGGTATTTCCGATCGGCCTTGCTTTTTTTACGGGTTTCCCGGTTTTGTATTCTTGAACCCAAACCTTACCTTCTATATATACCTCGGCTTTTAGATATTCACTTAAGGCATTGACCACTGATATGCCTACGCCGTGCAGGCCGCCAGATACTTTATAGCCGCCGCCGTCTCCGAATTTTCCGCCGGCATGAAGCTTTGTCAGAACGGTTTCCAGAGCCGAAACCCCGGTAACCTTATGTTTACCGACCGGAATTCCCCGGCCGTTATCCGTTACCTGAACCATATTATCATTTAATAAAGATAAGGTAATTTCGTTCGCGTATCCGGCCATAGCTTCGTCAATCCCATTATCAACCACTTCCCAGATTAAATGATGCAGGCCGCTTTCCGAGGTTGAGCCAATATACATTCCCGGTCTTTTGCGGACCGGCTCAAGGCCTTCTAAAACCGTGATGGAATCGGCGCCATAACTTGATTTTTTTTCTTTTTGAACCATTTTTCTTATTGGTTTCTTTTTCGCCATAATATTTTTATAAATATTTGCTAATAATAAAGAAAATAATTGATACAAAAATACCCGTTTGGAGGGCATCTTTATATAATATTTATATTAGTATTTTAGCAGAAATGAATAATAATTACAAGTGCAATTTAAGGAGATTTGGGTACATTATCCTCAAAGGAGCGACTGAGCCGTACCCGAAGCGACCGAAGGGAGCGGAGGGGGAGGCGAGGGAGCGATTTCGGCATAACGTTTAAGAATATCTGAAGTCCTGCACTTTGGTTTTTAGGCACAAAACCTTGATATTCTTACTTATTTATTAATCCCATTATACTCTAAATTATAGCAAAACGGAAAAGTGCGGGATTTGGGAGAGAAAAATTTGCCCTCCTTTTATTTTTAACTGCGGTAAATTTTTTGAACCAGATATTCTTTGTTATCGGATGTAATTAAAAAATCTTTTTCCTTATTATACATTCAATCTGGGCGAATTTATTTTTAGGCGAATCTTGCCAGGATGATTATAGATATAACAGCCAGAACAATACCGAAAACTTCTATTGGACGAATGGCTTCTTTGTAATAAAAAACACTTACTATTGTTATAAGCACGATACAACTAACGCCATATAAAACACCAAGCGTGGAAAGCTTCATATTCCTCATCACCCAAAACCAACCCAAGGCCGTAAGTCCATATATTAAAGCACCCACAAAAAGCATTTGCCAGCCAGAAAAACTTTTTTGCAGTGAAGCATTTTTTATAAGCATATCAGCAAAGATGGTCATTACGCTAAGTCCAATTCCTAGTGAAAATGCTAAAAATAAATTATTCATTTAATTACTTTGAAAAAAATAAATTCGCCCAGATTGAATTATTTAAAAACTAAAGATTTTTTAATTATTTCGCCTAACGTTTAAGTGTATGCGAAGTTTTTGCCCGCTTCCTTATTATATTCTAAAAGAAGAAAAGGGCAAAAATTTGGGAGAAGGAATTTTTCTTACATTAAAAATATAAATGTGAAAAATTCCTGAACCGCATACACTTTGTTAAACGATGTAAATTTTTAATTTCCTAAAATTATCTCAGACTTTATTTGTTACTAAAATAAAATTTTGCTTTTTCTGTTTTTGATTTTGGGCAGAGGGGTAAGGGGTGAATTCCTTTTTGGTAAAACTCCTTATTACTTTGTGGTTTTTCTCTTTCTGGTTCGATTTTTAAGATATCGTTCAACAGCTTCTTTTGATGTTAGCCAGTCTCTGCCTTCTTTGTATGCCTCTAGTTTTCCTTGCCTAGCAAGCAGGTTTAAGTATTTAGCAGAAAAATTAGTTGTTTTGGATATTTCAGCAAGCGATATAAATTTTTCCTGTTTTGTAGTCGCCGGCGTTAAAGTTTTTAGATAAATATCAAGTGAGCGTTCTATGGATTGAGCGATAAATTTTATCAATGGTTCATACTTTCCGCTATCGGCTTTATCCAATACATCGTAATATTTTTTGCGGTCATTTTTCAAAA
>CAYMCJ010000007.1:0-10456 GCA_964388985.1 uncultured Gammaproteobacteria bacterium
AATTGCTTTAAATAATTCAAGCGACAGCGTTAAATTATATCAGCCGTTAAAAGATGAGCCGTTACAGGCAGTTAAATATGAGAAAGCAATTGAAAATTGGAGCTATAATAATATGGCATGCGTTGAAACAGAAACAGATATTGCCAGTTCAACGGGATCCTTACGCCGTCGCTCCGCTCCTCCTCAGGATGACAATTATGAAAAATGGGTATGGAGCGAGATTATTACTCCGGGAGAGAAAAATAATATTGTAGCTATTAATCATCCGCCGATAGCTGAATTTGACTGTTTGGAAAAAATTATTGTTGGCCAGCCGGTTTTATTTGACAGCTCCGATACTGTTGATGAAGACGGAGATGAATTGGAATTTAGCTGGGATTTTGGCGACGGCATAAAATTAAATTTGCCTTGTCCCGAACATACTTATTTAATCCCGGGAGATTATGTTATAAAATTAATTGTAAGCGATGGGGAAAATGAGGCAGGGGTTGAAAAAATTGTTAAAGTTGTTAGTAACGGGATGGCCACGTCGCTTCCGGCGGTCGCTCCTCGCAATGACGGCGTAGTTATAAACGAAGTTTTACCTAATCCGGAAGGCGCTGACAGCGAAGGAGAGTGGGTGGAAATAAAAAATATCGGGCAAGAAAAAATTAATTTGTTGAATTGGAAATTAGACGATAGCGAGGGCGGGAGCCAGCCATTTTTATTTGACAGCGATTTATGGCTGGAAGCGGGAAATTTTTGCACAATTGACAGGGTTGACAGCGGGCTGGCTTTAAACAATTCAGTTGACGCGGTACGATTGTTTGATAATTTTGATGAATTAGTTGACGAGATTGAATACGAGAAAGTAATTGAAGGGGAGTCTTATGCCCGCGGTCAGAACGATAAATTATTTTGGACAACCGTTTTAACTCCGGGCGAAGAAAATGTTATCGTGGTATCAAACAGTCAGGCGGTATCTGATGCTGCGACCCAAAACAGCGGCATTGGCAATAAGTCAACTGCGACTGCAAAATCAGAGAATTTAGTTGTTGAAACCACTTTGGAAAAAATAAAGGAATTTGAATCCGGCGAGTTGGTTAAGGTTAAGGGCGTGGTCGCGGTCAGGCCCGGTGTTTTGGGTTCCCAGTATTTTTATATAGTCGGTTCCCCCGGCATCCAGGTATATAATTACAAAAAAGATTTTCCTGATTTAGAGGTTGGTGATTATATTGAGGTCAGTGGTGAATTATCAGTTGTCAGCGGCGAGCAAAGGCTTAAAACCAAAACGGTTGAAGATATGAAAATAATAGAGCGCAAAGAAGCGCCCCGGGCCGATTGTTTAGCCTGTGAAAATATAGATGAAGAATTAACCGGCAGTTTAATTTCGGTTACCGGAGAAGTGGTGGAGAGAAAAAGTTCGGTTGTATATTTGGATGACGGAACCGATGAAATTATTGTTTATATAAAGACTTCAACCGGCATAAATCCGAAATCAATCAAAGAGGGGGATATTATTTCCGTTACCGGCATTGTTGGCCGGACAAAATCAGGTTTAAGGGTTATGCCGCGGTCCGAAGATGATATTATTAAAAAAGACATTGAGAGCAGCGATAGTGTTGGACAGGTTTTGGGCGAGGTGGCGGTTAGTGATGAATGGGAAATAGCCAAGCGGGATAAAAAGCTGGAATTATTTAAATATTTATTGGTCATAGCCGGAGCAGTGGTTGTTGTTTTGGTGGGATTGCTTATAGGATCGCTGAGGACGCGGAAAGGACGCTGAAGGCGCAGAGGAGTTAAACGGGCCGCCGAGTTGCTCGCGGCCGAAAAGTCGAAAGGCGGCTCGGCGGCTTGTCAGGCTTGACTTATTGGGGAAAATGTTGTATGTTTAAGTATTGAAAATAAAATTGAAATATTAAATATAAGTCTATTTTAACGCACTTTTTATAAGGAGGAGGGAGAAATATGGTACATCCAGAACTTTTAGGACTTCCGACAGGAATGATTTTTATTGGTTATTATAAAAAATATCTTGCCGAGCATTTCATGGATTTTAGGACAAAGGTAATAGGGAAAATCGTTATTGACGAAAAAGGCCGAACGCCGGCCGAAGATGAAGACGGGAATATATACAGACAAGGAGAAGATTTTCCTGTTTTTGTTGCATTAAAAGAGCTGGTAGATGACGGGATGGATATTTTGTGGTTTTTTGAATTTAATCCCATGATTGCCACTTTAAATGGACGATAAAGGAAGGAGTGTAAAAATGGAAGAAAAAAAAACAGGAGGTTTCTGAAAAGATTAAAGCAATCATCTGCGAGCAGTTGGACGTGCCCGAGAAAGACGTTGTTCCGGAAGCGTCTTTTGTGGACGATTTAGGGGCAGATTCGTTAGACCAGGTGGAACTTATTATGGAAATGGAGAAGGAATTTGATGTTTCCATTCCTGATGAGGAGGCCGAAGGGATTACAACCGTCCAGGCTGCGGTTGACTACATCCATAAATGCCTGGAGAAGAAATGAATCACACCCAGTAAATTATTAGCCTGCTAAATACAAATAGCAGGTCTTTTTTTTGCAATTTCAATATGGTATACTAAAAAATAAGAATAAAAAAAGAAATAAGAAAAATAAGAATAAAAAAATTACAAATTATAAATAAATCACAAATCCAAAATCATAAGTTTAAAATTTAAAGTTTCTTAATATTAAAAACGATAATTGTTTTGAATTTTGGATTTGATGTTTTGAATTTATTTGGAATTTGGTGCTTGGAATTTAGAATTTTACGAATTTATTATGGTTAGGAGAAGAAAATACAAAAAAAAGAAAAAAAACGCTCTTGATTATATAGTTTTACCAAAATTAAGTTTAGACTCTGATACAAAAAGGGGTATTTTTATTGTATTTATTTTAGCCTTGGGAGCTGTTAGTTTGCTCGGCTTGTTTGATTTAGCCGGAAATTTAGGATTCTACTTAAAGGATTGGTTAACCATTGCCTTTGGCTGGGGGAGATGGCTTTTCCCGATAATTTTATTAGCCTTGGGTTTTTTCTTATATAATGAAGATAAATATAACGTAAGGGGGGTAAATTATTTTGGTTTATTTATATTTGTTGTTTCTTTTCAGCCTATTTTACATTATTTTATTAATCAGTCTGAATGGGAAGAAATGGCCGGAACTGGAGTTGGCGGCGGCTATGTGGGGATATATTTGGTTTTAGCTTTTAATAAATTTTTAGGATTTTGGGCCGGTCTAATTGTTTTAATTTGTTTGTTAATTGTTTCTTTAATGTTAATGTTCAATACTTCCTTAAAGCAGTTAATAGGCTCGGAAAGTTTATTGGCAAAAATATTATATCCCTTTAAAGCATTGTTGACTAAGTTATTTAGTCGAAGCGAATATGAGGAAGAGGAAGAAGAAGCAGAAGAAGAGGTTGACGAAGAAGAAGCAGAAGAAGAGGTTGACGAAGAAGAAGAGGATGTGGAGGAAGAAATTATAGAAGATAATAATGGGTTTTTTACAAGGAAAGATATTAAAGAAGCCGAAGTAGTTTCGAAAATACAAAGTAGTAAAAATATAAAGTCAGGAGAAGAATTAATTTGGAAGCAGAATATTATTAAAATAGATTTACCCCTGGATTTATTGAGCAGTAAAATCGGAAAGCCAACCAGCGGGGATATTAAAACAAATGCTTTAATAATAAAAAGGACCTTGGAAAATTTTGGCATAGCCGTAGAAATGGGGGAAATCAGCGTTGGGCCGACTGTTACTCAATATACTTTTAAGCCGGCCGAAGGAATTAAACTGACGCGCATTACAACCTTAAGCAATGATTTGGCCTTGGCCTTGGCCGCTCATCCAATCAGGATAGAGGCGCCGATTCCGGGCAAATCATTGGTCGGGGTAGAAGTTCCTAATCGCACCAAGGCGGTTGTTGGCTTAAGGGAAATTTTAAGCGGCCAGGAATTTAAGGAAAGAAAATCTAATTTAACAATTGCCATTGGCAAAGATGTCTCCGGTCGGAATTGGCTTTATAATTTATCCAGAATGCCGCATCTGCTCGTTGCCGGAGCGACCGGTTCGGGTAAATCAGTCTGTCTTAATTCAACTATTATTAGCTTGCTTTATGAAAATAATCCCGATAAGTTGCGTTTTATTATGGTTGACCCTAAAAAAGTGGAGTTGCCGATGTATAACGGCATACCCCATCTGCTTACCCCGGTTATTACCGATGTTAGCAAGACCATTAATGCTTTAAAATGGTGCCTTAATGAAATGGATAGAAGGTTTGAAGTTTTGTCCAAATACGGAAAGAAGAATATTGATACTTACAATTCAAACGCAAAAATCCCTATGCCTTATATAATATTTATTATTGATGAGTTAGCCGATTTAATGGTGGCCGCTTCCCGTGATATAGAAGCGGGTATAATCCGTTTGGCGCAGATGGCCAGGGCAGTCGGAATCCACCTTATTTTAGCGACTCAAAGACCGAGCGTTGATGTTATTACCGGTTTAATAAAAGCAAACATGCCGGCCCGAATTGCTTTCTCGGTTGCTTCCGGAGTGGATTCAAAAACCATCTTAGATTCATTGGGCGCGGAAAAATTATTGGGTCAAGGCGACATGCTTTTTGTGACAGCTGAAATTTCCAAACCAAAACGTTTACAAGGCGCTTTTGTGAGCGAAAGAGAAATAAAGAATATAGTGCGGTATATAAAAAATAAGGCCGGGCAAGCGGATTATATAGAGGGTATTACGGACAGACAGAGAGTGCGGGGAATTGCCGGAGTCGGGTTTGATGGCGGAAATGGAGACGAAGACGAATTTTTTGAGGAAGCCAAAGAAGTAGTTATTAATATGAACAAAGCTTCAGCTTCTCTTTTACAAAGAAAATTGCGGGTTGGTTACGCCAGAGCCGCCAGCCTTTTGGATGCCTTGGAAGAAGCCGGCATTATTGGTCAAGGCAACGGTTCAAAGCCGAGAGAAATATTGATTAGTCGGGAGCAATACGCGGCCATGAATGAGCAGGGTGTAAGTGGGGTAAGTCTGCATAGGCGCGAGGAAGCGGAAGCGGCGGATGAGTATTTAGATACGGACGAAGAAGAGGACGAAGATGAGGAGAGTAAAATCCCGCCAATTTTTAAGCCGCTTAAAGAAAAAGAGGAAGAACCAGAGCAGGATGAATCCTCCCAGCCGGCTACGCAGGTGGGCGGACAAGGGGAATTTAAAAATAGTGAAGAGGTTGAGGAAGAACTAAAAGAAGAAACAGCTGAACTAGAAGAAGAGGAAGAAGACGAAGAGGAGTACGAGGAGGAAGAGGATGACGAATCATCTTCTGATGAAAGCGAAGAGGAAGAGGAGGATGAGGGAAAATATTTTTCCAGGTAGATTAGTTTAGAGTATCGGGTAATTTGTAATTTGGTAATTAGGATATTGGAATAGGCTATGTTAATTTTTAATTATGAATTTTTAAACCATTAAAAATTAATAATTCAATTAAAATTCAAAATTAGAAACAAAACTGCAAATGCAACAGATTATTGCATAAATAAGCTATTATTTTAGTTTGACAAACCCTTATATTTTGCTATACTTTGAGTAGGTTTATTAAAGCCTATTTTTTATGTTTAACTTATATGATTATTACTTACATAGGCCATTCATGTTTTAAAATTCAGGATAAAATCGGTCCGGAAGGGATAACGGTTGTTACTGACCCTTTTGATAATTCAATTGGTTTAAAGATGCCTAATTTTGAAGCCAATATTATAACCGTGAGCCACAATCATTATGACCACAATAATATTAAGGCCTTGCGCGGTCAGCCGTTTATAGTTGATAGCGCCGGAGAATATGATATTCACGGGGTTATGATTGAAGGTATAGAATCATATTATGACAATCAGCAGGGAAAAGAATCAGGTAAAAATATTATGTATCGGATTGAGTTCGATGATATAACCGTGGTTCATTTGGGCGACTTGGGACATATTTTAGATAATAAGCAATTAGAAAAACTGGTGGGAACCGATATTTTATTAATTCCGGTAGGAGGAAAATATACCCTGGACGCAACCAAGGCGGTAGAAGTGGTTTCGCAAATTGAGCCGCGAATTGTAATCCCGATGCATTACAAAGTCGCTGGGTCTAAAGTTGATGTTGATGGAGTTGAAAAATTTATAAAAGAGATGGGGGTAAAACCGACTGAGGAAGAAAAATTAAAAATTTCCAAAAAAGATTTGCCGCAGGAAGATATGGAATTGGTGGTGTTTAAGTTATGATATGAATAACCCGAATTAATAAATAAATCTATGCCAAGAGCAAGAAAGAAAATAAAAAATAATCCCCAAAAAATATCCGGCTGGAAAAAAGCAGTAAAAACTAAAATAAATGTAAAAAAAACAGACTCAGGGGAAAAGCCGGTCAAACCAAGAACTAAAAAGAAAGTAAAGAAAGAAGATTTACTTAATGTTAGTCAAAATTGGGACAAATATAAAGAGAATTGCATTAACCGCACCAATGAAGAAGAAGTTTTAGATGAGCATAGTTATAGTGAAGATATTGAACGTGATAAAAAGTTAATGATGTGGGCGGGGGTTTGTTTTTTTATGGTATTAATTTTGTTTTTTTGGATAATAAATATTAAAAATGTTTTTAAAATTAATGAAGTGGACAATAGTAATAGCCAGAATCAGTTAAATTGGCAGGAGATTACGGATGAATTTGGGAAAACAATGGATGAAATTAAAAATATTAAATTAGAGATGGATAATTATAATAAAGAAGAAACAACACCCAAAGATGAAACACTGGAGTTAAGCCAAGAAGAAATGTCGGAATTAAAAGAAAGATTGAAAAAATTAGAGGAGGAATTTGAAGTTAAAAATTAATTTTTTATTAGTTATTATTTGTTAAAATAATTGAATTATATATGGTTAAGAAAAAAAATACTGCTTCAGCCGGGAAAGTAAAAAAAATTAAAAAAGTTGATAAAAGGAAAGCGGTTAAAAAACCAAATAATATAAAAAAGATTGTCAAACAAGGCAAGTTGGTAAAATCAATTAAAACCAAGGCAATAAAAAAAATTGTTGAGCCAGAAAGAATTACAAGAAAAAAGCCAATGGTTGAAAAAGTTATAGAACCCAGAGAAAAAAAAGAGGCTAAAAAAATAGAAGAGAAGAAAAATGATACAGACGAAAAAGAAGAAATAATTAAGCATAAGATTGTAAATGGTAAAGAAAAATTAGAATATGGTTTGGTGGAGTCGCAACCGATTGTTGAAGAAATGAGCGCTTCTTATTTGGATTATGCCATGAGTGTTATTGTTTCCCGGGCCTTGCCGGATGTTCGCGACGGTTTAAAACCGGTGCATAGAAGAATTTTGTATGCTATGTGGAGCGTAGGTTTAAGGGCTAGTGGCAAATTTAGAAAATCAGCTACTGTGGTTGGTGAAGTTTTAGGCAAATATCATCCGCATGGCGATACGGCGGTTTATGATTCAATGGTCAGAATGGCGCAGGATTTTTCCATGCGTTATCCGCTTGTTCGCGGCCAGGGAAATTTTGGTTCAATGGACGGAGACAGGGCGGCGGCTATGCGTTATACCGAAGCAAAATTAGCAACAATTTCAGAAGAGCTTTTGTTTGATATTGAAAAAAATACAGTTGATTTTTCCCCTAATTTCGACGGTTCGCAAAAAGAACCGCAAGTACTGCCGGCCAAATTACCCAACCTGCTTCTTAATGGCACAATGGGCATCGCGGTTGGCATGGCCACCAATATACCGCCGCATAATTTAAGAGAATTACAGCAGGCCATTACGCATTTGATAGACAACCCCAGCGCAACCGTAGAGGATTTAATGCAGTTTGTTAAAGGGCCTGATTTTCCCACCGGCGGAATAATTTATAATAATAAAGATATTTTGCAGGCATATGCAACCGGCAAAGGCGGCATTGTTATGCGCGGCCGAGCCGATATTAAAGAAGCTAAAGAAGGAATGTTTAAAATAATAATTACTCAGATACCATATCAGGTTAATAAAGCGAATTTGGTTGAAAAAATTGCCGATTTAGTAAAAAATAAAAAAATTGAAGGCGTAAAGGATTTGCGCGATGAATCAGACAAGGATGGCGTGCGGGTTGTTATTGATTTAAAAAAAGATGCTTATCCCAAAAAGATTTTAAACAGTTTATATAAACATACTCAATTACAGGAAACTTTTCATGTTAATATGCTTGCTTTGGTGGATGGGATTCAGCCCAAAGTATTAACTTTGAAGATGATATTGGAAGAGTATATCAAACACAGAGAAGAAGTTGTCAGAAGAAGAACGCAGTTTGAATTAGATAAAGCCAAGGCCCGCGCTCATATTCTTGAAGGATTGATGATTGCTTTAAAAAATATTGATGCGGTAATTAAGACAATCAAGGCCTCCCGCGATAAGGAAGCGGCCAAAGTGAATTTAATAAAGAAATTTAAATTATCCGAATTACAGGCCGTGGCAATCCTTGAAATGAGGTTGCAGAATTTAGCTAATTTAGAAAGATTAAAAATTGAAGATGAGCTTAAAGAAAAGAAAAAACTTGCAAAGGAATTAGGTGCAATTTTAAATTCAGCCGTCAAAATTAAAGGTATAGTTAAAGACGAAATAGAAAAATTGACGGCCAAGCACGGTGACGGCAGGAAGACCCAGGTAGTTTTACACGGGGTTAAGGATTTTAATATGGAAGATTTGGTTCCCAACGAAGAGACAATGATTGTGATGACTCGCGATGGCTATATTAAAAGATTAACGCCTGACACATTTAAGGTCCAGGCCAGGGGCGGCAAAGGCGTTATCGGCCTTTCCACCAAAGAGGAAGATACGGTTGAATTTATGTTTACAACCATGGCTCATACGGACATTTTATTTTTTACTACGCGCGGAAGAGTATTCCAACTTAAAGTTTATGAGATTCCGCAGGCAACGCGGACAGCCAAGGGGACGCCGATTGTTAATTTTCTACAATTGTTGGGCGAAGAAAAAGTAACTTCAATTTTACCTTTGGATAAAATTTTAAAAAGTAAGTTTTTATTTTTCGCCACCGAAAAAGGACTGGTTAAGAAAGTAAAATTAGAAGCTTTTTCCAATGTAAGACGTTCAGGCCTTATCGCCATAAAGATTAAAGATGAAGACAAATTAATTTGGTCCAAGCCGACCAGCGGCAGCGATAATATTCAGTTAATAACAGCGCATGGCCAGGCAATTCGGTTTAAAGAGGGTGATGTTCGCGATATGGGCAGAAATGCCGCCGGCGTTTACGGGATAAGATTAAAAAAGGATGATAAATTAATAGGCATGGGGGTGATAAAGATTGATAAGGAAAAACTAAAAAAATATCAGGTGTTGACAATTATGGAGCAGGGCTTTGGCAAGCGAACGGCTTTAAGTTTATATAAAGTTCAGGGTCGAGGCGGCTCAGGCATAAAAACCGCCAAAGTGACTGCTAAAACCGGGAAAATAGTTAACGCTTATGTTGTTAATTCCGAAGCAATGAAAGAAAAAGATTTAATTGTTATATCGGATAACGGGCAGGTTATAAGGATGCCTTTTAAGTCCGTAAATCAGACCGGCAGAGATACGCAGGGGGTTAAGCTAATGAGATTCAAAGAAGCTAGCGACAAAGTTGCCTGTGTGACTTGGACATAGGGTAGTTTTTGGTTTTTGGTTGCTGGTTAGGAGATTATAAATATTTGGATTCAAATAAAAAAAGGCTTTGTGTTTTTACGCAAAGTTTTTTGTTGCCAGTTAATTTGTTAATTGAATTCTGATGCCATTTTCGGCTTTAATATTTTATATTATCTTAAGAAAATATATTTATTTAAGGGGGAGTTGACTTTATTTTTTGTTTTTGTTAGAGTATAAAACATATTTAATAATAGTTTTATATTAATTAATTTTATAAAAAATATGAAAAAAGTTATATTTTTAAGTTTAGCGCTTATTTTAGTTATTTCCGGTTGCAGTTTTGCCAATCCGAAGACAGGGAAAGAAATTTTATCACCCGAAGAGGCTAAGGCAAAAACCGAAGAATTTATTAACGAGAATTTAATGCAGCCGGGAAGTAAAGCAATTATTAAAAGCATTGTTGACGAAGAAGGTCTTTATAAAATAGTGGTTGATATCGGCGGCGGGCAGGAAATAGATTCTTATTTAACCAAAGACGGGGTAAAATTTTTCCCGCAGGCGATAGATATCAAAGAAGCGGAAACAAGCAATCAGTCGGCGCAGAATAGCGCGGCTGGTTCACAGAGTCAACCGACGCAAAATATTTCCAAGAATGATAAGCCAAAAATAGAGCTGTTTGTTATGAGTTATTGCCCTTACGGCACTCAGGTTGAAAAGGGAATTATTCCGGTAATAGAGGCGTTAGGCGATAAGATTGATTTTGAATTAAAATTTTGCGATTACGCCATGCATTATCAGG
>CAYMCJ010000007.1:10556-24287 GCA_964388985.1 uncultured Gammaproteobacteria bacterium
GAACATTTCAAAATAGTGGTTGAGCCGATAATCAGTCAGCTTGAAGAGCTGTCTAAAAGTTTAAGCCAAGATTCTGATTAAGTCAGAGTCTTTTTTATTTTGAATAGTTATTTTTGGTGTGTTATAATTAAAATAAGAAAAATAAGATAACAAGGAAAATTTTTATATTTTTAAATTATTTTATTATTTAGTATTTTAACCCATGGCCTTAGTATTTGACATTGAAACAATTGGGGAGGAATTTAATAATTTTGATAAAACCACTCAAGATAGTTTAACGCGCTGGATTAAACGTCAGGCCGGAGATGATGAGGGGAAATATAGAGCCTCGTTTGAAGATTTAAAAGACGGATTGGGGTTTTCTCCCTTAACCGGCGAGATTGTGGCCCTAGGCCTGTATGACACCGTTGCCAACCAGGGAGTGGTTTATTACCAGGCGCCCGATAGCGACATTGGCGAGAAAAAAGATGGCGATTTTATTTTTAAACCAAAAACTGAAAGGGAGATGCTTTTAGGTTTTTGGCAGGGCGCGTTAAAGTATAAAGAATTTGTCAGTTTTAACGGCCGTTCTTTTGACGTTCCTTTTATAACAATCAGGTCGGCTGTTTACAAAATAAAGCCATCCGTAAATTTAATGTCAAATCGTTATTTAAGCAGCCAGTATTATTGTAAGCACATTGATTTATTGGACCAGCTTTCCTTTTATAGCGCGGTCAGACGCAAGGGGAATCTGCATCTGTATTGCCGCGCCTTTGGAATAACCAGCCCGAAATCATCAGGTATAACCGGCGATGATGTTTATAAATTATTTAAGGCCGAAGAGTATAATAAAATAGCCAAATATAACAGTCGTGATTTAATTGCCACGGCCGAGCTGTATGAAAGATGGAAAAAATATATAAAATTATAATTTTCAATATTCAATTTTCAATTACCAGTCAATATTCAATGAATCAATTATTCAATTATTATATAATTGAGAGTTGAACATTGATAGTTGAAAATTAATTTAATGTATTATCGTTTAAAGTACAAAAAGAATTATCCCATTAAGATTATTGCTTTGGTTTTAGCGGCTATTTTGGGAGAATTATTGATTTGGTGGGGTATGACCAGGGAAGAAAGCATTGATTTGCTTGCCGGCCAGATTTTACATAATCCCTGGCCTTACGCGGTTAGCTTAATGGAGGATGGGCGGACTGTTGTTGGTAATGTAACATTGGGTTTTGAGATAATTTTACCGGCCGGCTGGCAGGTAAAAGATACGAAGAATCCAAGTTATTTTTTAAGCGATGGCGAGACGATAATATGTGAGATAAATAGCGATATAGAGAGATATGATAAGGACAAAAATGTAGATGAATTATTGAACGAACAAAATGATTTTATTATGACTTACGCCGGCAATCTGGCCGCTGTCAAAGGCGAAGAAACCACTTCGGAAGGAAATTTTATCTATAAATTGCAGATTCCGGTCAATAAAGATGTTATTAAATATACATTATTTTCCAATAAGGACAACAAAAACAAATGCCGGCTTGATTTTGAAAAAATTAGAGGAAGTTTTTTGTATTATTAAGAGTAAAAAACCAAAGTAATATGATTTTTAATATAGTGGCAGAGTTTGATTTAATCAAAAAACCTTCGTGGCTAGATGCTTTTCGTTTAAAGTATGATGAACCTTATCGCTATCATATTAGTTTTAAAACGCTAACATATTTCAATGAAAAAAAATTAGAAAATTTAAAAAATGAACTGAAAATTATTGCTAATGCGTATTCCAGTATAGGAGTTATTTTTAATGAGCTTTATATTAATATTACTTCAAAAGGGGGATGTATTATGATTAAAGCCAAGAGCAATAAAAAATTGTTTAAACTTCAAGATGAAATTTCAAATAGATTTTCTAAATTTGGGAAGCACATCAGTGAAGAGTATAAAAAATTTGAAAAAAATTTTAATCCGCATATTACTATAGGCAGACATCTGACCGCAGAACAATTAAAAAGGGCCAAAAATGATTTAAGAAATGATTTATTTGTCGAGGCCTTGGTTGATAATTTAGTATTATCAGTTGCGAAGGAAGACACTTTTGAGGAATGGTTTAATCCAAAAAATAAATTGTCTTTTAAATTACAAAAAGAATAAAAATTTTTTACTATTTTAGTTTCATAATAGTTTCGCGCAACGGATTTATGGTAAAAATAGTGTATATTTTCGGTTATAGTCCGCTCTGGCGAGACTGTAAACGTGCCGAAACAGGGTATTGCATTTTTTTAGTATTAGTGTATACTATATATAAACTGAATATACACCTGTAATAAATCCTTTGGTTTTTAAGGTGGCCAAAGGACTTTTCTGAAAAAGAAAGGTTTATATATTTTTTTATTTTTAAAAATATTATAAGATATTATAAAATTTTGTATTATATAAGCATTTAATAACTATTTTTATAATAATAATAAAATATGGCTAAAGAAGAAAATAATAAAAAAGAGGATAATGATTTTGAGAAATTGCTGGAAAAAGATGACATTAATATACCGCAAGTAGGCGATATTGTAAAAGGAATCGTAATTTCAGCGTCAAAAGCAGAAGTAAAACTTGACATCAATGGAATACTAACCGGCGTAGTTCGCGGTCCGGAATTATATTTTGAGGCCGAAGAATATGCCAATTTAAAGCCGGGAGACGAAATTGAAGCAACGGTTATTGAAGAGGAAAATGAAAATGGCGAACTTGAATTGTCTTTTAAATATGCCGGTCAAGAGAAATCATGGACTAAGCTTAGAAATGCTTTTACTGATAAAGAGGTAATAAAAGTTAAAGTTGTTGAAGCCAATAAAGGGGGGCTGCTGGTTCGTTTTAATCAGATTTTTGGCTTTTTGCCGGTTTCGCAGTTGGCGCCGGAGAATTATCCGCGCGTGAGCGGCGGGGACAAGAGTAAAATTTTGGAAAAATTAAAGTTATTTATTGGCAAAGAATTTAATGTTAAAGTAATAACCTTGGACGAAAAAGAAGACAAAATTATTTTTAGCGAAAAGAATGTTTGGAGCGAGAAGCAAAAAAATGTTATTGATAAATATAAAGTCGGGACGGTCGTAGAGGGGATAGTGGCCGCTGTTACTGATTTTGGAGTTTTTATAAATTTTGGAGACAACATGGAGGGATTGATTCATATTTCCGAATTAGCCTGGCAGAGAATTGATAATCCGTCCGATTTATATAAAGTTAAAGATAAAATAAAGGCAAAAGTGATTGGGATAGAAGGGGTAAAAATATTTTTAAGCGCCAAACAGCTGGTAAAGGATCCCTGGGATAAAGTAAAAGATAAATATAAAGAAGGTCAAATTGTTAAAGGAATGATATCGAAAATTAATCCTTTCGGCTTGTTTGTAAAAATTGATAATAATATTCATGGTTTAGCCCATGTTAGCCAGCTGGGACTTTTGAAGGGGCAAAAAATAAATGAAATTTTTAAGACCGGTTTGGAGGTAGATTTTGAAATAATGTCCATTGAACCAAAAGAACATAGATTGGGGTTAAAATTTGTAGAAGAGAAGAGTTCCACAGCCGGGGCAGACACAGATAAGGCGCTGGCGGATAAAATTGTTTCAGCGAGCCACTCAACCAAAATTGATATTAAGGACCCGAAACCAGACAGTAAAGGAAAGAACAACAAGGAGAAGGGGAAGGGGGCTAATAAAAAAAATTCCAAGAATAAGAATAAAGACAAAAAGGAAAGTGGCGTTAAAAAATCCAAAAATAAAAAAGAGAAATCGACCACAACTTCCAAAAAAAAGTAGAAAATTAATATAAAAATATAGAATCAATAACCGTTTTTATATATAAAGCGGTTATTGATTTTATTTTTAAATAAAGTTAGAATGGTAGTTAGATAATAATTACTAATTTATATGAAGAATTTAATTAAAAATTTTATAGTTTTTTTTGTAATATTTATAGCCATCGCCGTTTTGTTTAGCTTTTATGATAAGGGTGATAATAAAAGCAGCGTAGTTGGTATAGAGACATTAATTAGTTATATTAATAATGAAGAAGTTGATAGTATTATTATTGAAGGTAATAATCTTATAGTAACTTTAAAAAATAATGATAAAAAGACGGTTAGGAAAGAAACCGGCGAGTCGTTATCAGAACTTTTTAAAAATTTTAATGTTGACTCGTTAAAAGTTAAAGACATTAATATTGAAGTGAAGGATGAGTCAGGCTTAAATTTTTGGCTAAAAACTATTTTGCCGTTTTTAATTCCATTTTTATTAATAGGTGTTTTTATTTATTTTATGCTTCGCGGCGTGGCCGGCGCTAATTCAAGGGCGATGATGTTCGGCCAATCGCAGGCGAAAGAGTTTGGTAAAGACCAAAAAGGTAAAATAACTTTTCATGATGTTGCCGGCGCTGTTGAGGCAAAAGAGGAATTAAAGGAAGTTATTGAATTTTTAAAGCAGCCTAAAAAGTTTTATGAATTAGGAGCGCGCATCCCTCGCGGCGTTTTATTATTGGGAAGCCCGGGAACAGGCAAAACTTTAATGGCCCGAGCCGTGGCCGGCGAAGCCAATGTGCCCTTTTTCCATATTTCCGGGTCGGAATTTGTAGAGATGTTTGTGGGCGTGGGCGCTTCGCGAGTACGCGATTTATTCAAAAAAGCAAAAAAAAGCACTCCCTGTATAATATTTATTGATGAAATTGACGCTGTCGGACGGAGGCGAGGCGCCGGCTTGGGAGGTTCTCATGACGAGCGCGAACAAACTTTAAATCAAATTTTGGTGGAGATGGATGGATTTGACCCCAATACGAATGTTATTGTAATAGCGGCCACGAACAGGCCAGACGTTTTAGATCCGGCCTTGCTTAGGCCGGGCAGGTTTGATCGCCGGGTGGTTATTGATGCGCCGGACATAAAAGAGAGAGAAGAAATACTAAAAGTACATGCCCGTAAAAAGCCGTTGTCCAAAGAAGTAAGTTTAAGGAAGATAGCGGAAAGAACGCCCGGGTTTAGCGGCGCTGATTTAGCCAACCTGCTTAATGAAGCGGCAATTTTATCGGCCCGTCAGAATAAAAAAATGATTGAGATGAATGAATTGTATGAGGCGATTGAAAAAGTAATGATGGGCCCGGAGAGAAAAAGCAGAATATTATCCGAGAAAGAAAAAGAGATTACCGCTTATCACGAAGCCGGTCATGCGGTTGTTGCCCACTTTTTGCCCCATACGGATCCGGTACAGAAAATTTCAATAATTGCCCGGGGCAATGCCGGCGGGTACACCTTAAAGCTGCCCACGGAAGACAAACACATGCATACAAAAATAGAATTTGTCGAAGAACTGTCCGTGTTGTTGGCCGGTCACATAACCGAGAAAGAAATTTTTGGAGAGGTTACTACCGGCGCCACTTCTGATTTGCGCCGGGCCACCGCTTTGGCGCGCCTTTTGGTTACGGATTACGGTATGTCAGAAACATTGGGCTTAAGAACTTTTGGCGAAAAAGAAGAGATGATTTTTCTGGGCCGGGAAATTCATGAGCAAAGGGATTATAGTGAAAGAACGGCTGAGCAAATAGATAAAGAAATTTCACAATTTATTGACAAGGCCGCCAACAAAGCCGGGGAAATTATTAAATCAAGAAGAAAATATTTAGAAACCGTAGTGAAAGTCTTGCTTAAAAAAGAAACCATAGAAAAGAAAGAATTTGAAAAAATAGTTGGCAAAAAATTAAATTGATAATTAAAAATTATTGTGTTATAATATTAATATAGCAATTAATTAAGGAAGAAATATGCATTTGTACAGAAATATTTTAAAACAAGCGTTAAATATAGCTTGGCATAATAAATATCTATGGTTTTTTGGATTATTTGCCGCCCTGCTTGGGAATGGCGGAATATATGATATTTTAATCCGTGGACTTAGTGAAGATAAAAGTGAAAAATTTTTTTCCGGTCTGCAGCGAATTAGTGAAACAGGTTTTTTTAGTTTTGGTACTATTACCAATATTTTTCATCTTCTAAAAACTGATTTTTTTTCAATAATGGTTTTATTTATATTAGGGTTAATCATATTGGCCTCGGCCTGCTTTTTAATTTGGCTCGTAATTATATCGCAGGTTGGTTTGGTTAATAATTCGGCCAATATCATTCTTAGCAAAAACAAATTAGGGATTAGGGATGGGATGGCTTCCGGTTCCAAGCATTTTTGGCCCGTATTATGGCTAAATGTTATTGATAAGGCGATATTAAGAATAATTTTTATTTTTTTAAGCCTGTTGATTTTGAATATTATTTTTAAACAAGGGTTGTTAAGTATATTTATTTTATATATTATTTTGTTTGTCATTTTTATACCCCTGGCAATTATTTTATCTTTTATAATTAAGTACGCCATTGCTTATATTGTAATAAAGGGGGATGGTTTTTTAGTTTCCATAAAAAAGGGCTGGCGGTTATTCCTTGTTAATTGGCTGGTAAGCATTGAGATGGCTTTAATACTGTTTTTTATTAATTTTATATTTGGTTTGGCGATAATATTTTGTATATTAATTATCGCTGTCCCCTTTGTATTTTTGGCGGTATTATTTTATAAATTATTGTCAGTGGTGGGTTTTTGGTTAATGACAAGCCTGGGATTAATAATTTTATTATTTATGGTTATGGCCGCTGGAGCTTTTTTGTCAACTTTTCAAACAACTTCGTGGACAGGACTTTTTATTGAATTAATCGGCCGGGGCGGATACAGTAAAATATTAAGAATATTTAAAAGAGAATAAAACAGAATTTGAATAAATATTTTGAATAAAGAAGGCAAAAACCTTCTTTATTTATTTTCAATATTTTGTTATGATATATTTAGTTGTTTAGTTACTCAGTTAATTGGTTATTTAGTTTTTAGTTTTGCATAATTTATCAACTGTACAACTATGTAACTGATTAACTATTTTATTTATGTCTCAAGATGCGCAATCAATAGAAGATTTAGTTGGTTCGGCGGGCGAAGGCAAAGCTAGCGATGAAAGCGTGCAAGCAAAGTTTTCCAGAAAACAAAAGGAAATAAAATTAAAAGAACTGGAACGTATCGCCGAAAAGGAAGCGGCTTATTTTGGTTTGCCTTATGCTAATTTATATGGATTTTCCATAAGTCCGGAAGCTTTGTTCCTTATCAAAGAAGAAGAGATTGATAAATATAAAGTTATTTGTTTTTATTATGACGGCCAGAACATAAGAATAGCCACAACCGAACCGGAAAGTAAGGGGGCAAAAGAGTTGTTGTCTTCATTGCGCGAACAATATTTTTGTAACGGAAAAATGTATTTAATTTCACAAAATAGTTTTGATTATGCCTTGAGGCTTTATAAAAATTTGCCAAAAGTAAGGAAAATAATCAGGGGGGTGGAAATAAAAGAGAAGGATTTGGAAAAATTTAAAAATGAAATTAAGGATTATAGAAATCTTAATGAAAAAATTAATAAAGTCAATATGAGCGACGTTATTACTTTAATATTGGCTACAGCGCTTAAAATAAACGCCAGCGATATTCATGTTGAAGCTGAAGAAAAGGGGGTGGCCATAAGATTAAGAATAGATGGGGTTTTACAGGAAGCGGCGGTTATTGACAAAAAGCAATGGAAAAAAATAATAAACAGGATGAAATTGTTGGCTCGGGTCAAGATGAATGTAAGCGATAAGCCCCAAGACGGGAGATTTAATATTTATTTGAAAGATAGTAAAATTAATGTTCGTTCTTCGTTTTTGCCGACCGCCTTTGGCGAGAGTGTTGCCATGAGAGTGCTTCAGTCGGATATTGCCAGTTTGTCTTTTGAAAATTTGGGATTATCGTCTCAGGCATACGAAATACTTAAAAAAGAGATTAGTAAGCCGAATGGGCTGGTTTTAACTACCGGGCCGACCGGTTCGGGAAAAACTACTACCCTGTATGCCATAATGAATAAATTAAATAAGCCGGGTACGAAGATTATTACCTTGGAAGACCCAATTGAATATGAATTGGAAGGAATAAATCAAAGTCAGGTCGACGCCAAAAAAGATTATACCTTTTCCAAGGGTTTACGTTCAATTTTAAGGCAGGACCCGGATATAATAATGGTCGGCGAAATTCGTGATTTGGAAACCGCCGAGATTTCCATTCAAGCCAGTTTGACGGGACATTTGGTTTTATCAACCCTGCATACCAATGATGCCTCAGGGGTAATACCGCGCTTGATTGATATCGGAGTTAAGCCTTATTTTGTGGCCCCCTCCATTAATGCAATTATCGGCCAGAGATTGGTCCGCAAACTTTGTCCTCACTGCAGAGAGGAACATGAAATGACCGAAAGCGAAGCCGAACAGGTAAAAAAAATTTTAGCGGTGATATCGCCCAAGTCAGGCATTGATATACCATTGAAACTGCCTAAAATTTATAAAGTCGGCAAGGGCTGCGAACATTGCAGCGGGATAGGCTATAAAGGCAGAATCGGAATATATGAAATATTTACTGTTAGTGATAATATTAAGCAGTTAATTGCCGATAACGCTCCGTCCTTTAAAATTTTACAACAGGCGATTGAAGAAGGCATGGTAACAATGCTGCAGGACGGGGTATTAAGATGTTTAGCCGGGACCACAAGCCTGGAAGAAGTATATCGCATAATCGGAAAATTTGATTATGTTGATGAGTTATATGATATTATTATTACCGAAACAATCGGGCGGGGAATTAAACTTAGCGAGGCAGATATTATCAGAGGAGAAGAGCTGTCCAGAAATTTAAGCGGTCTGGACGAAGCTGTTTCAAAAACCGCCGTTAAAGAGGTAATTAATGTAATTATAGCTACGGCCGTAAAGAGCGAAGCCGGAGATATTCATATTGAGCCGGCGGAAACAGGAGTAAAAATTCGTTTTCGCATAGACGGAATTTTACATGATGTTGCCAATTTATCCAAAGACCATTATTTACAGCTTTTATCAAAGATAAAGACATTGGCCGGTTTTCCGACAAACGTTAAAAAAGCCGCCTGGGATGGCCGTTTTGGTATATTTTTAAAAGATTTAAAAATGGATTGCCGTCTTTCAGTTATTTCCGGGGGGTACGGAGAAACGGTTGTAATTAGGTTATTACTAAGTCAGGCTTCGGCTTTAAAAATGGAAGAGCTGGGGATGAAACCATATACTTTAAAGACGGTAAATAAATCAATAGCTAAAACCAGGGGCATAATAATTACTACCGGACCGACCGGCTCGGGGAAAACCACCACCTTATATGCTATAATGAATAAATTAAACAAGCCGGATATAAAAATAATTACGGTTGAAGACCCGATAGAATATCACCTGGAAGGTATTATGCAGACACAGATTGATGTTGAGCAGGACTACACTTTTGCCGTTGCCATGAAGTCTTTGTTCAGGCAGAATCCCAACATTATGATGATAGGAGAAATCCGCGACAGTGAAACGGCCAAAATAGCGATTGAGGCCAGCCAGACCGGACATTTGGTTTTATCCACGATTCATGCCAATAGCGCCGCCGGAGCCATTTCCAGATTCGCCGGGCTGGGAGTGGAAAAGGAAATTTTAATGAGTTCGCTGGAGTGTTCCATCGGGCAAAGATTAGTGAGAAGGATATGTCCTGGCTGCAAAGAAGAAGTAAAATTACCCCCTGACCAGCTAAAAGAGGTAAAAGAAATTTTAAATAAAATTAAGCCGGTTTCCGAGATAAAAATTCCGGGCGAGTTTAAATTTTATAAAGGGAAAGGATGCAAAAAATGCGGCGGAATTGGCTATAAAGGCAGGTTGGGCCTTTATGAGGTTATTGAAATAACCTCTGATATACAGGAAGTTATTCACGGACAGAGGATTACCGACCATGAAATTGAGCAAGCGGCGGCGAATAATGGGATGGTATCAATGATTCAGGATGGGATATTAAAAGCTCTAGAAGGAAAAACAACCATTGAAGAAGTGTTCAGGGTTGCTAAATAAAAGTAATAAGTAATAAGTGAGAAGTAATAATTTTTTACTTTTAACCTAAATTAATTATGATTAATAAAAAATTTATTCAAAAATTAAAAAGCGAGCATGAGGCACATAATAGCGAGCGCCGGCAGATTATTAGTTTGGCCAACATTGTTTTACATGATTCCAAAAGAACAATTTTTGCTTTGCACAGGAACGATATCAAGGGGGCGGAGAAGATGCTCGGGGAAATAGAAAAAATTTTACAAAAATTAGTAAAAGAATTTTCTTATACCAGAATTAATGAAGAAGGCGCTTATAAAGCCGGGGCGGAAGAATATGTTGAAGCTAAAATGTTTTTTCAGGCGATAACAGGAAAAAAAATAGATAATTTAAAAAAGATTAAATTAAGTTATGAAAGTTATTTAGGCGGGATTTGCGATTTAACCGGAGAATTGGTGCGCCAGGCCATTAACATGGCGGCGCGCGGCCAGACCGGCGAAGTGGAAAAAATAAAAATAGCCATTAACGATATTATGGCCGAGTTGGTTGAGTTTAATATGGCTGGCTATTTGCGCACTAAATACGACCAAGCCAAGAATAATTTAAAAAAGATTGAGCAGATTGATTATGAGATTAAGATAAGGAGATAGGTAATTAGGGATTAGATAATTTGTAATAATAAAATATAAATAAAATAGCTCGGCGGCAATATGGCAGAGCTATTTTTGTTTTTCCATGTAATTATGTTATTTTCTTTGGCGGGAAAAGCCGCAAATGTCCCGCCCCTCGCGAGGAGCGGGATGGCATATGCGAATGAAAATATTTTATATCTTATCGCCTGGCAGTCCCTTCTATCACAAAAGAGTGGCTATAATAAGATAGAAATATGATATAATAAATATACTTATTATGAAAAATATTAACTTGAATTTTGTAGTTAAAATATTAAGTTTAGCCGTGGTTTTAGCCACAAGTTTTTTTGTATTTTTTGTATTTTATTTAGAAATTTTTGCTTCACAACAATTTTTTGATTTTGGCAAAGAAGCGGTTATACCGCAGAATGAAATTAATAAAAAACCAATCAGAATGTTATTTTTCGGCGATATGATGTTAGACAGACACGTTGGAGAGAGAATTGCGCAAGCAGGCATAGATTATATCTTTGAGAAATTAGACAAGGAAAAATTTTTTAGCGGTTATAATTTAATAGGCTGTAATTTAGAGGGAGCGGTAACTGATAATGGCGCGCATTATAATCCGGTCATGAGTTATGATTTTGCTTTTGTCCCTAAATTAATAAATGAACTAAAGAATTATAATTTTAATTTTTTTAATCTAGCCAACAATCATTTTGCCGACCAGGGGGAGCGTGGTATAATTGAAACAAGGGAAAATTTAGATGAATTGGGCTTTAATTATGTTGGTTGCCCGGACGGAATAGCTAACGATTGCAGCGTAAAAACAATAGAATTGTCAGGCAAAAGAATAGGGGTGGTCGGATTTAGCATGGTTTATAGTGAGCTGAATGATATTGAGATTAGAGATATTATCGAAAATTTGGCCGGCCAAACCGATGTGGTAATAGTAAATATTCATTGGGGAGTGGAATATGAGCATCAATTTAATAAAATCCAGCAGAAAATAGCTAGGACAATAATTGACGCCGGAGCCGATATAATAATAGGCCACCATCCCCATGTTGTGCAGGGAATTGAAGTTTATAAGGGCAAATTGATTTTTTATTCTTTGGGGAATTTTATTTTTGACCAGTATTTTTCGCGCGATACGCAGGAAGGATTGGCGGTTGGAATAAACCTGGACGATGATGGACAAAAGTTTTTCTTTTATCCCTTAAAATCAAAATTAAGCGCGGTTGAGTTAATGGATGACAATGAAAAAAAAATATTTTTTAATCAATTAATCAGTTGGTCGGAAATAGATGAAGAAAATAAAGAAAAAATTATTAAGGGGGCATTAAGCGCTCAAAGCTACGAATAAAATTAATTTTTTACTTATTTACAATAATTTACAAATGATTGCTCTATTACTAATTAATCTAATTAAAAATTGTAATTTATTGTAAATAATCGTAAAAGATTGTAAATATTTTTTATTATGCGAAAAAGATTTTTTCAGGCGCTGGCCGTAATGGTCGGCTATACAATCGGGGTGGGCATGTTCGGCCTGCCGTTTTTGGTTTCCCGGGCCGGAATTTTATCGTTTTTTATTTTTATTATTTTATTGGGTTCGGCGCAATATTTGCTTCATTTGATTTATGCCAATCTTATAGTTGTTTCAGGGGAATATCATCGTTTGCCCGGATATGTTAATATTTATTTGGGGAAAAAAGGTAAAATTATTGTTTTTATCGCCAAACTTATTGGCAACTATGGGGCTTTGATTGCCTACATTATTATTACCGGGATATTTCTTAATCAGTTATTGTTTCAGTATTTTGGCGGCAGTGAATTTGTTTACGGAACATTGCTGTTTTTAGCCGAAGCCGCGGTAGTATTTTTTGGAATAAAGGCCATAGCCAAGGCGGAATTATTTATGAGCGGTCTTCTTTTGTTGGTTGTCTTATTTATAACCATCAGGGGTTGGCCGGCTGTAAATTTTGCAAATTATCAGACTATAGATTTAAAATATTTTTTATTGCCTTACGGGGCCATGCTGTTTGCCATTGACGGAGCCGGTTCTCTGCCGATAGTGGTAAAGCTTTTAAGGCGGCATAAGGAAAACATTAAAAAAGTTGTCAGGTTAGGGACAATTTTACCTATCTTTGTGATAATTATTTTTACTTTGGTTATTGTGGGAATTTCCGGTCCCAATACGACCCCGGATGCTTTGGTGGGGGTTAAAAATATAATGAATGACGGAGTTGTGTTTTTTTCTTTGATTTTCGGCATTTTAACAATGATAACCTCGTTTCTCTTGGTGGCCGAATCAATCAGGGAAACATTATGGTGGGATTTTAAAGTTAATAAGCATTTAGCCTGGGCTTTGGCGGTATTTGTGCCCTATATTTTATATGTTATTGGAATAAAAAATTTAACTAATGTTATTAGTTTTGCCGGCGCGATTGCCGGGGGTTTATGCGGCCTTGTTTTAATTTTGGTATTTAAAAAATTAAAAAAACAGAAAAATAAATTAGTTTTATTTAAATACAAACCGGGAAATTTTATTATTTATTTTTTAATGGGGTTGTTTATTTGCGGCGCCATATATGAAATTTATTATTTTTTTGGCGCTTAGAAATTGTTTAATATGAAAATTGCGATAATTTCAGACAGCCATGACAATATTGCCAATATTGACAAAATGTTGTCTTATGCAAGAAAAGAGAATATTAAAATTATATTGCACTGCGGCGACGTTTGCGCTCCGTCGGTTTTAAAATATTTAGCCCAAAAATTTAAGGGTAATATTTATTTGGTTTTTGGAAATGTTGACGGCGACCAGGAGATGATGAATAAGTTGGCCAGAGAGTTTAAAAATTTGCACATTTTGGGAGACGAAGGCAGTCCTAAAATTAAGGGATTGAATTTAAAAATCGGTATGACTCATTATCCTCGGCAGGCCGAAGAAATGGCCAAAAGCAAGAACTATGATATTATTTTTTATGGGCATGACCATAAGCCCTGGATAGAAGAAAAAAATAATATAAAAATAATTAATCCCGGCACTCTGGCTGGCTTATTTCAAAAAGCCACTTTCGCGGCTTGGGATGTTGATAATAAAAATTTGGAATTAAAAATATT
>CAYMCJ010000007.1:24387-28481 GCA_964388985.1 uncultured Gammaproteobacteria bacterium
GGTTAAAAAAGCCGGTCAAATATTACTTAAAGAATATAATAATTTTGACCGGGAAAGAATAAAATTAAAATCCCATCATGAAATTTTAACCCGGGCCGATTTATTGTCCGAAGAAGCGATTATTAAGGAAATTAGAAAATATTTTTCCAGCCACCAGATATTATCCGAGGAATCAGGCAAAACAAAAAGCGATTCGGAATATCTTTGGATTATTGACCCCCTGGACGGGACCACTAATTTTTCCATCCATAATCCCCTGTGGTCCATATCTTTGGCGGTTGCTTATCGGGCTGAAATTATTTTAGGTATTGTTTTCGCTCCGTTTTTAGATGAGATGTATGTGGCCGAGAAAAATAAGGGGGCAAAATTAGACAATAAAAAAATCAGGGTTTCCAGCACCGAAAAAGGGAAAATTATAAATACTTTTTGCCACGGCCGGGAGGAAAAGTATGTTAAAAAAGCAATAAAATATTACAGCTATCAAAAAATGCATGAGTTGGATTGCCGTCAGTTGGGAAGCGCGGCCATTGAATTGGCCTTTGTAGCCGCCGGTCGGATAGAGTCAATTATGATTCCCGGCGCCAACCCCTGGGATGTGGCCGCCGGGGTTTTATTGGTAAGGGAGGCCGGAGGCCGGACGACTGATTTTAACGGCAAAGACTGGAATTTAGATAGCCCTGGTATAGTTGCCAGTAATGGCAAGGTGCACAATGAGATATTGAAGGTTATTAATAGAAAATAATAATTTGTATGTTTGGATTATATGAAAAAAGTAATATTATTAATATTTTTATTATTTTTAACCGCTTGTACTATGAAGGAGGAAAATAATATTAAAACCTATAATAATTTAAGGCCGTCCTATTCAGCCGGCCAGTATTATCCGGCCGATAAAGACGGGCTGGAGAGAAAAATTGAGAGATATTTGGCCAAGGCTGACAAAATTGAAGTTGACGGAGAGGTTAAAGCGATTATGGTGCCGCATGCCGGTATAGATTTTAGCGGCCAGGTGGCGGCTAGTAGCTATAAACTGCTAACCGGTCGGAAAATTAATACGGCCGTTATAGTTTGCAATTCTCATGCGGAATATTTTCCCGGCCTGGCGGTTGACAATAGTGATGCCTGGGAGACACCCTTGGGTATAGTTGAGGTTGACCAAAAATTGGTGGCTAAAATAGTTGATTTTAATGAAAACATACAATTTAACGGCGATATTTTCAGAAATCAGGACCAGACTTTAGAAGTGCAGATTCCTTTTTTACAAGTTGTTTTAAAAAATAATTTTAAGATAGCGCCGATTTTTTTCGGCAACAGTTATGATGACAGCTATAAGAAATTGGCCCAAGCGTTAGAAAAAAATTTAGGGCCTGATGATATAATAATAATTTCTACCGATATGTCGCATTACCCCGCTTATGAGGATGCCAACCGGGTTGATAAAAAAACTTTGGAAATTATTAAGTCAGGCGATGTTTCTCTTTTGGAAAATTATATTAAGGAAGTGGAAGCAAAAAATATTGTTAATGAGCAAACAGTTTTATGCGGAATTGACGGAGTAAAGACCATAATGGAGTTGGCCAATTTAATGTCCTGGGATGAGGTTAAAATTTTAAAATACGCCAACTCCGGCGATGTTGATATCGGGGACAAGGAGAGCGTAGTTGGTTACGGGGCGATGACGTTTGTAGGCACACAAAAACAAGAAAACACAAAAGCACAAAAACAAGAAAGTAAAGAGGATGTTGATAGATTAGATGATGGGCAAAAAAAGGAGTTGTTAAAAATTGCCAAAGAGACGGTAGAGAGTTTTGTTAAAAATGGCAAGGTTTTAGATTTTGAAGTTGAAGATGAACGTTTGAATTGGCAGGAAGGGGCGTTTGTTACTCTGCATAAAGACGGGCAATTGCGCGGTTGTATCGGGCAAATAGTTCCGTCGGACAAGCTGCTTTGGCAGGCAGTCAGGGATATGGCCATTGCCGCCTGCTCCGAGGACCATCGTTTTCAGCCGGTTAGCTCTGACGAGCTGGATAAAATTGATTATGAAATAAGTGTGTTGTCAGTGCCGGAAAAAATTAATGACTGGCAAAAAATTGAGTTGGGCAAGCACGGAGTAATAGTCAGAAAAGGAGCGAGAAGCGGCGTGTTTTTGCCGCAAGTGGCCGATGAGACCGGCTGGAGCTTGGAGGAGTTTTTATCCCAGCTATGCTGGCAAAAAGCCGGTTTAGCGCCGGATTGTTATAAAAACGACAAAGAAGTTGAATTACAGGTATATACGGCTCAGGTTTTTAACGAAAAGGATATTTTATAATAATTTTTGCAAAAAAGGAGGAGTATAAGATGGCAAGAAAAATATACACTAAAGTTTTGGGAACCGGCAGTTATTTTTCTAAAGAGGTGTTGGATAATTTGTTCTTTATAAATAATGGGCCTTATAAGGTTTATTTAGGAAAAGATAAATGCGGCGAGCCGATTTGGCAAACCGATGGAAATGGAGAAATTTTTTTACAGGAATTAACTGAAGAAAAAATATTAAGACAGACAGGAATAGAGGAGAGAAGATGGTCCGGCCGCGGAGAAACAACCGTTAATATGGCCAGCAAAGCATTGTTTGGAGCCTTGGATGACGCAGGCATTACTCCAAGTGAATTAAAGGGGTTAATTTGCGCCACTGTCAGTTATGGGCCATTTCCCAATTCATCTCCAAAAGTAGCTCATCCTGGTTCTTTTCCGTCAATAGCTTGTCTTTTGCAGAATAGAATTGGAGCAAAAAATTTGATATACGCCAATGATATTGGCGCGGCTTGCGCGGGCTTTTCTTTCGGATTAATTTTAGCCAAAGAATTAATTATTCATCAAAGAATCAGTCCTTTTGCCGTTGTTGCAGTAGAAATGTTGACTGAAATGGCTGATTACGAAGAATATAATTGTGATCTTTTCGGAGACGGCGCCGGAGCAATGGTTTTGGGTCTGGATGATAATAGGGAGCAAGGTATAATATCCAGCGCGACTGCCAGTTATGCCGGTGATGACCGCCCTTATTGGCTGTTTCGCGATAAATATGGATATTTAAGAATGCCCGGAGGTCCGAGATTATTAAAATTAGCTGTCAGAAGCATGATTGATATGGCCGAAGAGGTAAAAAGAAAAGCGTGCAAAAAATTAAAGATTAGAAAAGATGAAATTGAAAAGTTAGTAAAAATTTATAATCCTCACCAAGCCAACGCAAGGATTATAGATGGAGTTGCTAAAAAGGTGGGTCAGGACATGGTATATCGGGACGGTATTAGGAAATACGGCAATGTCAGCTCCGCCACTTGTCCGATCGGTTTTGACGAGATGAGGAAAGGGAAAGCAAGGGATAATAAGGGCAATATAATAAAAATCAATGAAGGGGATGGAATTATTTTTACTACTTTTGGCGGAGGACCGGTGGCCTGCGCTAATTTGATAATAAATTAAGTAGAATAAGCAGAATTTAGAGTTTATAATTCTGCTTTTTATTTTTAGTCATAGGGCAGTAGATTAATTTTTTTAAGGTAATACGTTGACGTGTCGCTTTCAAAAATTTGACAAAAATTAAATAAATATTTAATATATAAATTAAGAGGAGTAAAATATCTTAAAAAAGGAGGTGAAAAAAGAGTTTTTTGGCCAGAAACCCAAGTCGGACAAACCTTTAACAGGAGGTGTATATTATGCACAGGAACAAAGGGCACACCCTTGATTTAGCAAGCATGGGCGTGGTGGTAGACATCGCTGGGGCCGAGAGAAGCCAATTACTGAATCAGGCCGAGACGAGCCGTCATCGCTGATCACTTCGAAAGGGCAAAAATGAAAATACCCTATCCTCCAGGAGGAGTCTGACTTTAGGGGTTGCCTCAACTACATAGGGGTTAACTCCAAAAAAAATTCAACCCCGGAAGATACGTACGTACGCACGTATGCATTTTCTGGGGTATCATTGTTTTTAAGCAATATAGATAATAAAAAAGCGACCCCGCTTTTCGCGAAAGGCGGGGTCGCTTTTTTTGTATCATGTTTTATAATATTTGTTTCAAGTATTGGCCGGTAAAACTATTTTTGTTTTTGGCCAC
>CAYMCJ010000008.1:0-20622 GCA_964388985.1 uncultured Gammaproteobacteria bacterium
ATTTATAAATAACTTATTGTAAATAATAGTAAATAAATTATAATTAAATAGTTCGTATATTTGTAATAAATTTGTAATTCGTGGCCCTTACTTTGTTACAAATCTCTTCGCAATCTTAAATTCAATCGGCCAAAAAAAGAATTTTAATTTCCAGCGCAATTTGCACAAGAGAACAAAGGCCAATTTAATTACTTTCTGGGCTTTCACGCTTGAACCCATAGCGCTCTTTAAGCTGTGGGCGCCGAATCTGACATAAGCCTCCATTGATTCCACAAAATCTTTATGGCGGACCCAGGGGAAATTACGAACAGCCAGATAATTTAGCTCATTCTTGGCAACCTCGGCCCATTGGTCCAGGGAGCCAGGAGCCTGCCAGCCGGATTCCAGACACTCATTATACAACTCCGAGCCGGGATAAGGCCGAAACGCCTGCGGCCCTAAAATCTGTATCTTATCGCTTAACTTCACCAGTTTATCAATTAAACGCAGGGTTTCTTTCATCTCGCTCTTGCTTTCGCCGGGCAAACCGATCATAAATGAATATTGCGGTATAATTCCATGGCTTAAACTCATCTCGGCCGACTTTAACACGTCAGCCGGCACAATTCCTTTTTTTATTTTTTTCAGTATGCGCGGACAGCCCGACTCGGCCCCGAAAGAAAGAAGATAACAGCCTGATTTTTTTAGCTTAGCCATAAAATCATCATCAATCATTCCGCTTCGCAAATAATTCGCCCGCACCGTAGTTTCCCAGGGCCGGGATAAATTTCTGGCAATCATGCCGTTAATTATTTCCTTGGCCCGCCTGATATCAACAAAAAAATTCTCGTCCCAAAACCTTAATTTTTTCCCTCTAAAATATTCTTTACTATTAATTATTCTTAAATCCTCCAAAACCTGCCCAGCCGTGCGCGGACGCCACCTGTTTTTTAAAATAGCATTTATGCAAAAAGTGCATTGATGCGGACAGCCGCGCGAAGTTAAAGAAGGAATTAAAAATAAATTCTCTAAAATTTCCCTGGGGACTATTTCCCAGTTAAACAAAGGCATTGTCTGCGGGTCAACCAATCCCTGAGGCTCATTTTTTTTAATTTCATTATTTTTATCTTTATAGGCAATGCCTTTTACTTCTTCTTTAGACCGACCGCTGGCCAGCTCCTCAAGTGTTTTCTCGCCTTCTCCATAACAAACAATATCAACTAACGGGTGAACAACGGTCTCTTGAGGGAAAAAGGTCGGATGAGAACCGCCCCAGACAATAACGCTATCCGGATTTTTTTCTTTAACCAGCCGCGAAATCGCCAAGGCCTTAGCCACCTGCGTGGTCATTACTGAAATCCCGATTATCTCAAACTCGCCGGCCTTTTTATTTATTAATTCTAAATAATTTTTTTGCCGCACCCCATCAATTATTTCAACCTCTATCCCCTTACTATCCAAATAAGAAGCTATACTTAATAACCCGACGGAAATAGAACTGTCGTAATTTTCCTTGGCAATATTAAAAGGCGGATTAATTAACAATACTTTTTTCATCTTGATATATTAAACGCGCTTATATGTTCAATGGCCACAGCCTTCCATTCTCTCTGGCCAATCTTTAAATTCTTAAGTTCTTGCCGATATTTTATTAAATTATCGGTTTTTAATAAAAAATTAATTTTATCCCTGATATCGTCTTCTGACAAAGGATTAATTTTTATTAAATTGTTTGTTAAATCGCTCTTTAATCCGGTCTCTTTGGTTAATATAATCGGCTGACCCAAGCCAATACATTCAAGGGCCAAATTAGGGCTGATTTCGGTAACGGAAGGCAAAATAAAAAATCTGGACCCGGAAATTATTTCAAGCAATTTTTTATGTTCAACTTTTTCTTTAATTATAATTTTATCGTCCGCTCCCAATTTTTTTATCAAAATTTTTAGTTTATTTTTTTCCGGCCCCTCCCCGAATATTAAAAGCTTTGTCTGTTTATTATCAATTTTGGCAAAAATATTTATTAGCCTCTCTAAATTTTTTAATTTCACCAGCCGACCGGCATAAACGACAGAATTATTGTAGTTATTGTCGGGTTTAACTTCTGACAGAGCCGGACTGGCGTTATAAATAATTACTATTTTATTAACAGGCAGTCCGTAATATTTTCGGTAAATTTCGGCCTGCAATTGGCTGGAAAATAATATTAAATCAATTTTGTTAACGAGCCAGCGGCATAAATTCAGTAAGAGCTTCTCTTTCCCGCTATGTTTTGATTCATAATATTTTCGTAAAGGCAAATCGGTCCAGCCGGACTGGAAAGCTTTTTCCCATAAAAAATCTCCACCGGTCCTGAAAACCACTCTTCTGCTTTTAAATTTAGCGGCAATTGTCGCCGGCAGGCCGGCGCTCATTAAATCCAATATATAAACCAAATCAACTCGCCCGCTTAATTGATATGCCTGGAAAAAATATTTTAAATAGCGAAAAATAATATTGGTTTTACGACCTATTAAATATAGATTTTTTTCACCACCGCCACATTCACCGTAGCTTATAATTTTAATTTCATGGCCTAGTCTTGCCAGTTCTTCTGATAATTTTTTGGCGTAAGTTGCCGGCCCGCCGATATCGGGCGGATATATTCCGGTAGCAATTAAAATTTTTAACTTTTTATTTTCTCCGTTCGGCAAAATAAGCTTTTGTTTTTTAAAAATAAAAAACCTGTATATAATAAAACTGCTGATAGCAATAAGGCCGCTCATAATTATCTGCGCCAATATATACATTACCTTAAATTTATCCACTAAAATATACATTCCTACCGTATTAACTCCTAAATTAATCACACAAACAATAAAATATGACTTCATTTGCCCGAACATTTTCTCCCGATTATTATCCCGAAATGTCCAAAATTTCTGCAGAAAAAAACTGACAAAAAAAGCCAATATAAAAGCTAATACGGCCGACAGTAAATACCATATTCCAAAAATATCGGTAAAAACAAACAGTAATATCAAATCAGTGCCGCCGGCCAAACAGCCAGAAATAATATATTTAACAAAAGTTTTGTATTTATATATTTGCTTTATTATGAATGCTACCATATTATAATTTATTAAAAACACCTTTCATATCTTTGGCAATTTTATCCCAGTTATATTTTTCTTCAACCATTTGCCTAGCCCTGTCTATTACTTTATTCACTTCGGCTTTATTCTTTTCGTCCAATACATATTTTATTTTTTCCGCTATGCTCTGAGGGGCGCGGACTTTGCAAAACCAGCCGGTTTTTCCATCCTCTAAAAAATCCGGAATACCGCCGACCGGCGTGGCGATTACCAAAACTTCCGCCGCCATTGCTTCCAAAAAAGAACTGCCCAAACCTTCGGATAAAGAAGGGCGGATAAAAATATCAGCCACTTTTAAATATTTTACCATTTGTTCATGCGGAACAAATTTTTTAAATATTACCCTATTTTCAACTTTTAATTTTTTAGATAAACTTTTTAATTTTTTTAACTCTTCACCGCTGCCTATCAATAAAAATTTCACATTGGCTGAAATTTGAGGCAAAACCTTAATAACATCATCCAAAGCATTTTTGTAGTTTAATCGGCCGGTATGAATTAAATATTTTTCTGCCGGTTTTTTATTTAATTCTCTCTTTACCTCGTCCAGCTCTTCCGGTAATAATTCTTGACTAAATTTTTCTAAATCAACCGCGTTGGGAACTATTGCTATTTCACCTTTAAACCCGTTTTTTTGCGCTCTTTTCTTTAAATATTCACTTATAACCGTAACGTAAGATGCTTTTTTAAAAACCAACAAATACCACGGCCTGATAAGCAATTTGTATAGCCAATTAATCCCTAAAACATACCTTTTTAAATATTCCTCTTCGTCCCCTTCTTGCAAAGTTAAGAGCAGTTTAGTTTGGGGAAATTTTATTTTTAAAAAAGAAGCGCCAATACTACCCTGACTGGCCATAAGCGACCAAACGATTTTATAATTATTCTTAAAATATAATTTTTTCGCCTTCAGATATCCCCAAAAGGGCAATAAAAATTTATCTATAGTTTTTAAACCAAAACCGACCCGATAAATATTAATATTATTATGTCTGTCTTGTTTGGTTAATTTCCTGTCCATTCGCGCGGTAATAAGGTCAAATTCAAAATCATCATTTCGCTTGGCGATTTCATCCACCGCCATTTCAGCCCCGCTCATAAAAGGAAAATAGGCGGTTGAAAAAATTAATATTTTGTTATTGCCTGCTTTCATTTTTAATATCTTTAATATAATCTATAATATTATTTTTCTCCTGCCAGCCCAATTCTTTTATTTTAGTTAAATCAATAGTGGTCATGCGACGGTCGCCCTTTTTCTCTGGTAACATCTTTATTTCTCCGCCGAACATCTTGGCAATTTCCAAAACCGAATAGGTAATTTCCGAGCCAATACAGTAGCCGTCGCCCTGGCCTTTTTCGCCGGCCAAAATCAAACCGTCAATAATATCATCAATATGGGTAAAGGCCCGCCTTTGCGTGCCAGGCGAATTTATTAAATGCGGCTTATTATTTAAAAAATTATTGGTAAAAATCCCAACCACGGTAGCGTATTTACCTTCTTTCATTTCCCGGCCGCCGTAAACATTATAAAAATACGTGATAACATAAGGCAGATTAAACCAACGATGATAATTATTAACCAACTCCGTATTGTTGGCCTTGCTCCAAGCGTAGGGAGAGTCGTCCCGGCCGCCGATATTATCGCCGAATTTAGTGCTTGAACCGGCATAAACTATTTTGATATTTCTCTGTCGGCAAAATTCCAAAACATTAAAAGTCCCGACTATATTTAATCTCCATACCTGCCTGACATCGGTAAAACTGGTTAAAACGCGCGAATATTCTCCCAGGTGATAAACTATCTCCGGCTCTTCTTTTACTAAATTTTCAATATCTTTTGTCTCGCCCCTAATATATTTAACACCGTCTATATGGTTTTCTTCCTTGCCGGTAAAATAATTATCTAAACTAATTACTTCATTGCCTAACTCTAATAACTTTTCACATAAATGGGAACCAATAAAGCCGGCCCCGCCGGTTACTAAAATTTTTTTCATAAATAAAAATTATTTCATTGTAAAAATATACTTTAAGGCGTCATGCCTTTTTTTAATAATCTTTTTGGCAAAACTAAAATATATTTTTTTATTATAATCTTTAAATAATTTTTCTAAAACCCATTTCTTATAATCCTTTAAATTTCTTCGTTCAAATCTTATAATTCATCTTCTCTTCTCAATTTAAAATTTACGGAATAAACCATCAAATCCACATTATCAACAGTTTCTAAAGCATATTTTAATTTATCTGTTATTTCACCAACAATAATTAATCCTTTTACCTCTTCTTTCTCTTTAGCTTTTTCTTTTCTAATCCAGCCGATATATCGCAATAGCTGACCGACAACCTGATCGCCGCTTCTTCCTTTTTTCAACTCAACAACAAGCCATTCTTTGCCATCCTTACTTTGGGCCAAAATGTCAATAACCCCTATCGGAGTTGGATATTGTTGACCAACCATATCGCCATCTTCTTCCAATATTGAATATTTTTTACCTAATTCTAATCCTTCCCAATTCTCAACTAAAAAATCTTCCAAATGTGATTCCAGACCAAAATCTTCATAACTTTCCAGTTGTTCTCCGTCAACTTCATCTACAATAGCTTGACCTTTAATTTCAGTTACACCACCGCCGCCAAGCACTATACTGCCAACAAATTCGTCTAATTGCCATAAAGTTAATTTATATTCCAAAGCTAATTCATTTAAAATTCTATTAATCTCAATATACTTTTTGGCAAAACTTTTTCCTTTAAAATTTGGTAAAAATTTCATTTTTTCTAAACCCTTCTCACTTTTAGAATTATAAACTCCATATTTATCGGGATAAACAACTAATAAAATTGGGGTAACTATTGCCCTGCCCAAGCCTTTGATGTAATTTTGTCCCTTGGGGGGAAATAAAAAATCCAATCTTTCCTTTATGTCTTTACTTTCATCCAATAAAACCTCTAACCCTTTTTTCAATCTATCCATGTCGGAAGTAATTATATTACCCTGGCGATGAATACCTTCCCAATGTCTGTTATTTTTAATCAGTAAAAAGGATTTAAAGTCTTCCTTAGTCAAATTTTTCAAATTGGCAGGATTAAATATTGTTCCATACTTTTCAATAGTTTTTTTCTCTTCTTGAATCTTTCTTGAATTACTAAGTATTAATTGTCTCCAATCACTTATTTCTTTTCTCATATTTTTTAATTTTTTTATTGCTAAAATTTTATTATTCATATTTTAATTAATAATAAATAATAAATTTTCAATCTAAAATTATCAGATTCCCAACTCCTTTTTATAGCCAACAATCCATTTATCTAAATTCATAGTCGGCTCCCAATTTAATAATTTTTTAGCCAAAGAGTTGTCGCATAAATTTCTTCTCGGCTCAATCCTGGCCGGAATATTGGTGGTCGGGCCGCCGATCATGGCCGCAATTTGATTCGCAGTAAACTCCTTGCTGTTACCAATATTTATCGCCCGGCCGTCGCTAATCTCGCTTTCCGCCGCTAAAATATTGGCTCTGACAATATCATCAACATAGGTATAACATCTTTTCTGTTCGCCGTCGCCGACAATAGTCAACGGCTTTCCCTCCATTCTCTGCTTACCAAATATCCCTATTACCGAGGCATAAGCGCCTTCTAAAACCATATTTTTGCCATAAACATTAAAATATCTTAAACAAACAGTCGGTAATTTATAAACAAGACTAAAAAGCCGGCAATATAATTCACCGATATATTTTTGCAGTCCATACGGACTCATCGGCACTCCTTGCATATCTTCTGATTGCGGACCATCTTCGTTATTGCCATAAGCCGAAGAAGAAGCCGAATATATTACCTTTTTAACTTTAGCATCCTTGGAAGCGACCAAGACATTCAAAACGCCATTGACATTATGGTCATTATATTTAACCGGGTCTTCTATCGAAGGCTGCACCCGCGCCAAAGCGGCGGTATGAAAAACATAATCCACGTTTTCAAAATGCGGCTCAATTTTATCTAAATCCCTAAGGTCAGCTTCAATAAATTCTGCCTCTGGATTTAAATTTTCTTTTTTTCCGGTAGACAAATTATCTATAACCACAACCTCATCTCCTCTTTTTATTAATTCATCTACTAAATTAGAGCCGATAAATCCGGCTCCGCCGGTAACTAAACATTTTGACATAAAATTTTAAAATATCCAATATCCAACACAAAACATTCATTTAATATTCATTTATCCCGCAACCCTGCGGGAATAAATTAACATTCAATTGAATATTTGAATATTGAGGGTTGAATTAATATTGAGTATTGATTATTTGGCATTATTTAATTATCCCTCTAAAAATTTTAAAACAATTATTGGTTATCTTTTAAAACTTCCTCACCATAAACTCCGGCCAATAAATCCAGATCTTTATTGCTTTTAACTAATAAATCAATATTTTTATCTTTCAGGCTTTCTAAAACTTTAATTCCGGCTTCATCGCCAATCTGCTTTCTATAAAATTCGGTAAAAGCGGCAAAATCCTTAATAAAACAATGTCCGCCAGCACCCCGACCCGATTTATGCCTTGGTTCAAGGTGAAAATCATTAAAATTTAATTGTCCATTATGAATTTCATCTTTGGTGTCGTGAACCGCCCGCAGATGACTTGAGCCGATTCTCGGGTCAGCCGCCATAGCCTCTTTAATTACTTCGTAATTTAAACCTGATTTTTGCGCCAAATCGTATAAAAGATTAATAAAAATAATTTTAAAATAAAACCAGCAATTACCGCCGTATTTAATTAATTCAGCTTCATCGGCCCGACAAATTAATTTATAAGGCGCCAGGGGAAGAACTGCCAATACTTCCTCGGCTTTCTTTTTATATTCATCATTCATTTTCGGTATGCCAATTATATTTCTATTAGGATGGGCCGCATCATAAGCCGCCCTAACCTCTGATAAAAACTCCGGCGAATGTAAAACAAAAATTCCCGGGTTTTCCTTTTGGATCTCCTCAATAGTGCCTGGCAATAAAGTTGATTTAATAACAGCGATTTTCCCCTGACCGACTTTTTTTACGGCCTGCCGCAAAATACTGCCATCAAACCCTTTAACCGTAGTCGGAGTCGGAACGGCTATAAAAACAATCTCGCAATCTTTAATCTTTTCTCCGTTTTCCAAATAAGGCTCTTCTAAACTATAACGAACTACATTATTAAATCCCCTATTTACAAAATCGTCGGCGTAGTGCTTGCCTATCCAACCCTGGCCGATAAAACCTATTTTTTTATCTTTCATAATAATTTAACAAAAAACAGCTAAAATTAGCTTTTCTATATTTAAAATAATTAAACTTGATTTTTTCCTATCTATTAGTTATTATTAAATAAAAGAACGTAAAAGTCAATAAAAAAATATGAAAAAAATATTATATTTAATAACCCAATCCGATTTTGGCGGTGCCCAAAAATATATTTACAGTTTAGCGGCTAATATAAGCCAGGAATACAATGTTGTTATTGCTGGCGGGGAGCAGGGTTATGACGGCGAACTTTACCAAAAATTAGATAAAAAAAATATTAAATATATTTACTTAAAGCACCTTAAACGCGCGATTAACCCCTGGCGCGATTTTTTAGCTTTGTTGGAGATAATAAAAATAATAAAATCAACCAAGCCTGACATTATTCACCTCAATTCCTCCAAAATTTCAATCTTAGGCTCAGTCGCGACTTTCTTATCTAAACCAAAAACCAAAAACCAAAAACCAAAAACCATCTACACTGTCCACGGTTGGGTCTTTAATGAACCGGGGAGAAGCGGCTTATTTTATAAATACGCGGAAAAATTAACTTCCTGTTTTAAAGATAAAATTATCTGCGTTTCCGAGCATGACCGGCAAACCGCAATCAAAGAAAAAATTTGCAATCCTAAAAAATTAATTACTATCTACAACGGCATTGAACAAATTAAATTTCTATCAAAAGAAGAAGCCCAACAAAGATTATTCAAAATATCCAATATCCAATATCCAATATCCAATATCATCATAGGAGCAATCGGCAACCTCTATAAAACCAAAGGCTATGAATATCTAATAAAAGCTATAAAGATACTTTCAACTTTAAACCTTCAACTTTCAACTTTTATCATCGGGGAAGGTCGCCAAAAACCGGAGTTGGAAGCGCTTATCAAAAAATATAATTTAGCCAAAAATATAATTTTAGCCGGAAATATTAAAAACGCCGCCAGCCTGCTAAAATCCTTTGATATATATGTCTGCTCATCAATAAAAGAAGGCCTGTCTTATACGATTATTGAAGCCATGCAGGCCGGCTTGCCGATTATCGCCACTAAAGTGGGCGGAAATCCGGAATTAATACAAAATAATGAAACCGGCCGGCTAATTGATCCAAAAAATCCGCAGCCAATTGCGGAAAATATAATCAAATTAATAAATAATTCAATCTTAAGAAAAAAAATAGGGGGGCAGGCAAAAAACAAAAGTCTGGATTTCAGTCTGGCCAAAATGATAAAAAAAACAAAAGCAGTTTACGATCAATTATAAAGGAGGGAATGCAATGAATCATTTTATTGATTTTTCAAAAAACATGGACGCTGATCTTTTTAAAGACATGGGCATAAATACAAAAAAACTGAAGTTTTCCGATATCTTATGTTTGTTATTTCTGATTGCTTTCCTATTTTTTGCATTTTATTGGTTGGCCATACCGTTGGCCTGGAGCATAATATCCGACTTCGAGCTTCCCTCATTTAACTTCGGATTTTTCTGGTAACCAATTAAAAACAGGCTGGTTTAAAATAACTGGCCTATTTTTTATTTTCATAACAAAGCGGGATTCTCTCCCGCAACTTGCAACCTGTGATTATACGGCATCCGTTATGTTGCAGGAGCGTAATCCTGCAACAACGATTATATTATTGATTATAAATTTCTAAAACCTGCTCAGCGGTTAATGCTCCTTCCCAAATATTTATTTCATCTATTTCTTGCCTATTATTCTCGCCATAAATCTGAAGCTTAGTTATTGGCTGCTGAAACCAAATAACTGAATTAGTCGCTTTTTCAGCGCCATCAACATAAAAATAAAGTTTATATAGATAAGAATCATAAACTAAAGCTATGTGATGCCACTGATCATCATTAGGGATGCTGTATATTAAAAACTTATTTCCATTATAGTAATAATACGCATTTATATGAGTAGCTGTAATGCCAAACATAGTTTCATTATTATTGTTATTCAACATTAAACTTCCGCGGCCCTCATAAGGAAAAGATTCGTTGCGCCACCAAAAATCTATTGATAAATCCTGGCTATCTATCGCTGTGCCCAGATTTGCTTCAATGCTATATTGACTATGATAAGTTTGCCAAATACTGCTGCTTGCGTAGCCATTTATTACCCACGACGAATCATTAACAGTTAAATTATCATTTCCAATAATATCATAAGCAGTACTTCCAAAACCTTCATTAAAATTCCAATAATGAATTTTTTGAGCTGATTGCTGTGGATCGCGCTCCTTGTAAGGAGACAAAGGCAAGTCTGCATCAAAAATATCTTTTATTTCTTCACTGCCAAGTGCCCTATCCCAGACTGCTATTTCATCAATTAAATTATAATTATTATCTCCATTAATCTCAAAGCTGTTAGATATAAACATATTATAATCCATTGCCTCGCGATAAAATTCATTTCCATCAAGATATAAAATCCAATAGCCGATATTGCTATTTACTGTTAAAGTAATCTGATGCCAATCATCGCCGTATGGCCATTCAATATCTTCATAGCGCCACATTCCTTCATGCGGCAACCCCCATACTTCTGTATAATAAGGATAAAAAAGCATTTTCAGCTGATCGCTACTGTCATTAAAAAATCTAAAATAAGGACGGGAATTATTATGGGGAAATTTATAATAAAAACTGATTGTAAAATTATTAACATTTAAGGAATCCGCGAATGAAGTCGTCATATTCTCATAATCGCTATATTGTCTAATACTACAATCCCATTTACCGACTTCCCATTTATTATCATTGTTAGCTAAATCAGCGGAGCTAATACTGTCGCTTGATGTCGCATTTTTACACTCATCAAAATGCCAAAGATGAACTAATCCATTAGAAATTTCCGGTCGCGGCTCTTTTGAACTGCTTAATGTTTGCGGGCCAGAGCTATTTCTAACTACAAAATCATTGCTATTATTATCGCTGTCATATCCATTGCCTGATTTTTCATGAATTCCGCCAGCCGCCATAGTTTCCGCTGTTGAAGTAGCGGCAGACTTTCTTTCAATGCTTTCTCCCATGCTTGCGCTAACAACGGACTCGCCTTCTTTGACATAATTGGCGCTGCCCCATCCAACCGCGTCTATTTTCCCTTGTTCAGCTTCTTCGGGCGTTTTTGCATCTATATCCCAGGGAAAAATTGCTATTGAACCGCTTAAATCATTTAAGGTATTAGCGCTTCCTGAATAGTTCCAATTATAATCAAATGAAGGCAATGTTCCTTCGCCGTCAATTTTAACTAAATAAAACCCTTTGGCGGGAATATTGCCTGTTAATTTCCTTTTATCAGCAGCCGGCTTATACGGATCATTCCAGTTTCTTGCCGAAGAAAAATAATATAAATACACCGGCTCATTGGCTAAATCTATTATTTCTTCAGTAGGATTATATAATTCCACCCATTCCGCGTCTCCGGCGCCCAAACTTATTTCGCTAATTACTAAATAATCAGCTGTATTGTCAGCTATTCTGGTTTGCGCTATATCGCTCCACTCGCTAATATTGCCGGCATTATCTCTGGCGCTAACGCGAAAATAAATATCACTTCCAGCCGAAACATTAATGCTAAAAACAGTGCTGGTGCTAGTGGCGGCATTAACCCAGTTTTGCCATTCCCCTGCTTCGCTGATTTTATACTGCGCATCAAAATTTGCCAGTCCGCTCGTTTGAACCGTACTGCTGGCATCACTGCCAGACCAGCTCACAGTAAATCCTATTTGCTCGTATTCATTTAACAAACTTTCCATGGTTGAAGTCGGCGCGGTAATATCTGCCAGCCAATTATGGCTTGCCGCTCCGCTAACATTATTTGCCTGGTCAATGGCTTTAACTTCTAAAACATGTCCGTCTTCCGCTAAATTATTAATTGTGGTGCTGGCGGAACATGTCTGCCAGCCACTATTATCTAATTGGCATTGATAGTTAATATTTTCTTCATCCGCGCTAAATTCAAACTCAGCAATGGTTGAACTTGCAAAACTGCCAGGACCGCTGTTAATAGCTACGGCTGGCGCAATAGTATCCAAAATTATTGTAAAATCATCCTCACCGCTTTCCGCGCTAAATTGGTCAGCTGATTTAATGTAAAAAATATTTTCTCCTTCAATTAAGCCAAGCGAACTTTGCCAATTTGTACTATCAATTATTTCCACTGTTTCAGTCTTGACAGAACTATGTAATAAAACTGTTAATCCATTATCATTACTGCCGCTCACAACAATTGGCGTGCTACTGGCATAATAGGGAAACTCATCAGGCCATAAAACATTGGGCGTGCTGGGAATGGTTAAATCTATTTCCCAAATATATTCAACCGGATTTAATTCAACATTGCCGGCCAAATCAATCGCTTTTACGTTAAATTGATGGCTACCTGCACTTAGCTTAATATAATTTACAGGCGAAGCGCAATCCTGCCAATTTTCATTATCTAACAAGCATTGAAAAATAGCTTGTTCATTAGCTGTAAAAACAAATTCAGCGGTTGATAAATTAGTTGGGTTGGTTGGTTTGTTGATTATTGTTGTTATTGGAAAAACACTATCTTCTCCTCCGTTAATAAAAACAAAATTTGATTTTTTGTTAATTACTGGTCTAATATTTATATTATTGCCTGAATCCAAATTATTATTATCTTGAATTTCATTTTTCTTTTCACTAATTACATTTTTTTCAACTATTTTTTTACTGCAAATATCTGAAAACAATCCTATCTTATTTTGTTTAGCTAAAATACTAGCAGACAAAATTTCCTGTTTTCTATTATTATCCGAAGTAACCGGACAATTTTCCCATCCATACTCACAAAAAAACGGCTCTGCTAAGCCGTCTGATGCTAATTGTTTATTTATAAATATTCCGTTTGCATAAACATACCGCAATAAACGTCCGTATTTATCTTTGTCAGCTGATTCATCTTTTACTATTTTAAAATCGCCTTTTGCCAGAAGCTCCATATTCCTTAATCTCGCAACCCAGGCAAGACATTCATCATCCTCGGCTCCCTGCTTCCCAAGCTCTGGCGAATCAATGCCGATATAGCGAACTGTCTCCCCGGTTGTTAAAACAATAGTATCTCCGTCAATAACGCGCGCAACGCCAATATTTTCTTTAATTTGCGCCCGATCTTCTACTGTAGATACAATCGTATTTCCAGTTTTTACTTCTGTATTAATCTCTTTCTGCTCTATAGTTAAAGAAGAAGGCAAATCTTTATTTTTTTCTTCGGCTGATAATACTTTCCCTTGTTCTTTCCCTTGTTGTTGTTCTTGCTTGGGATAATTATTAGCGACTTTTTCATAACTTTCATTAATGAGCTGCCAGCCGCTGATTATTTTATTCTTGGCTCCGATAACAGTTTTTCCCATTTCTTCTAAAAAATTTATAAAAGCTGTCTGTGGTTTTTTTATTTTATTTTCTTCTGCTTCTTTAAAAAATAATTCTATTAACCCGGCTCCATAACCAACTATTTTAGGGGATAAATTATCCCAGTAAGATTGATGAACAATATCTCTTTCTATAGTTAACTTATTCTCTTTAAAATTATAATAAGCAACTTGTATATTATTTAAAATAACATAACCATTTTCCTGCGGAAGTTCTGGTATAATAGGACTAACAAAAATTTTTGAATCAATACTATCTTTGCTAAAAAAATTATTATTTGTATATTGAGCTAATTCTTTTAAACATTGCCGATTGCTATCGCAATCTTGCAATTTTGAATTAGCAATATTTACTTTTATTTTATAATTATTTTCTTTTACCCATTTTTCATAAGGATCTCCTTCTTCATGAGCGTCATTCCTGGTATGCGCCGGCACTGCCATATCTTCTAATAAATGCAGAACATGGCCTAAGCTAATAAACGCTTTTTGAAAATCTTTCTGCTGATAATTATAAATTGCTGTTTGCCAGGAAAAATCGCCGCCATATATGCCTATACTTTGATCTATTGAAGAATTTGCCCAATCAGGCGCCGGAATCCCGGGCGCGTATTTGTATTTTCCGTCAGATAAGCCCTTGTTGCTGATTGGATCAAAAAAATGATTAACGCATCTTAAAACCGGGTCATCCTCGTCAATGCTTCCCTGAATTATCCAGTTGGCCTGCTCTTTTGTTAATTTTTCTACGGCATTTTCGTTGTAAAAATTAACAACCGCTCCGGTTAACTTTGGATGCGTTAAAATATTATTATAAGAATAAATTTTTTGCAGACAAAAAAATAATCCTAAAATTACTAATCCTAAAATTATTTTTCCCCTCCTTGTTTGCATAATTTTTAAAATTTTTTATTTTTTAACTCTATTCGCCGTTGTTTTTGTTAAAAACTGCGGCGAGACAAAAAATTTATTTCTCTTCCGGTACAAACTCTAAAACATCAATAACGGTTTTGTTTTTATGATGCTGTCTCTGGTTTTTAATATATTTTTTAACAAATAATATTCCTTTTTTATTTAAAGATAAAACACCAAAACCTCTTTGCCATTGAATGTATTTTTCACCTTTAATTTTATTAATCTCATAAGAGCTATATCCTTTTATTTTTCCAACAAAATCAGAAATGCTTATTTTAGGCGGAATTGTTGCCAACAAATGACAATGGTCTAAATATGAATTAAATTCTAACTGTTGCGCTTCAAGTTCTTTAATCTTTTTTAAAATATTTTCTTTTAATATTTTACCTATACCATCATCTATTAATTCTATTCTCTTTTTTGTGCTCCAAATAATATGATAATATAATTCATAATAAACATTAGACATAATGTTTTTCTATATTAAACTATTATTATTCCGCTTATGAGTAAACCCATAGGCTAAAATTTGAATCTGCAAGCCCTATAAATAAGGCTAAATTTTAAAACGTTTTTTTCATCTAGCCACATTTATGTGGCTTACAAAATTATTGTATAGCCTATGGCTTTAGTATAGCCTATGGCTTTAGCCATAGGCGGCAGGATAAATCATAATTCGTCTATCTGCCATCTGCCAGCAAGATTTTTAATAAAATTAGTATAACTTCTATGTATGCCTGGCTCTTCTGTTATAAATTTATATCCATCACCTATTTCATATTCTTTTTGTTCACTTGTCACTTCATACTCATAATAATAAATAGCGGTTTGTTCGCAGGCAAAAGCTTCGCCATCGCATTGGCTTACACTTTCCTCTTTTAAATCTTCAGGCATATCTAAATATATTTTTATTCTTTTGGGATCTTTAAATTCTTCTTTATATTTTTCCCGGCTACTTTCAAAAATATATAGCAAAGCGGTATTAATATCGTCTGCCTGCAATGCTTTTCTAAATTCATAATAAGCAAGCATCGGCGTTTCGGCTCCTAAACTCTGTTTTGCATCTTCTATATACGGTTTTTTTAGAGCATGTATCGCTGAATATACTCTATAATTAACGTATGCGTAATATCCTGCCCATAAAATAATAATCAGCGCTAATATGCAGCCGACAATAATCCCTAAAATTTTAAAAATTTTTTTCATATTGTTACGTAGCTTGTTACGTAGCACTTGTCTCGCCTCTGGCGGATGCTAAGTAACAAAATTAATACAAATAAAAAAACTTTGTTAAAAAATAAACAAAGTCTAATTTTATTCCTCCTTTATCATAATAAATTTTTTATGAATATAAATAAAAATTATAATATTCCCTTAATATCATCAATTTCTAAAAGAGTTTTATGGTCGCAATAATGGTTATGATAACTGCTATAAAAATATTTTTCCATATCATTAACAATTTTATGCTTTTGCGCGTTTAAATTAGTATATTTTACTTTCCGTAAAAAAAATTTTTTAGAAACAATTGCTTTAGGCCAACAGCTACGGCACCATAATTTTTGATATTGGTCATTAACATCCTGAGCGGTTATTTCTAATTTTTTTAACAAATCATATTGTTTGTCTATTTTAAGCTGTTGCAAAATTTTATTGGCTGTAAATCTTTTAAAGTCTCTTATTATATCGGCCAAACTATACTGATCTAAAATTTTTATAACTAAATGAAGGTGATTTATTAAAATTGTATAAGCAAAAATTTTCCATCCTTTATTTTTACGGCAAAATTTTAAACTATCTAAAATTACCTGATAATACTTTCTATTTCTAAAAACTACCACTAAACTTTTTATCTATCCTCTCAAATATTTAAAACAACTATAAATAATGACCAGCTAAATTTAACATAGCCATTACTTTTTAAATATTTAAAATATTTAAATGCATTTAATTTTTTATTCCAATTAACGGTTGCAATAAAAATTCGGGTAATGCCAAAATTAATCTTCGTCAATTCTTTTAACTTCTCCCGTCTTAAAAACTTCACCTAAGGCTGTTTCTTCGGCTAAAATACTAACTAATTTTGACAAACGATTGGCTCTTCTCCTCATCTGTTCTTCAGTCACAGGATTAATTTCTTCAATGGCCGCCTTAAGAAAATCATCTTTGTCTTTAATCCCGAGTTTATTGGCATATTTAGAAAATTTTTCCCTAAGTTCATCATTATTTTCCCCTCTGTCATAACGTCCGCCGCAACCGGTAATTGAACCGACAATTTCACCTTTTACTTTAATCGGAACCCATAAAGAAGCATAGCCGGCATGGCAATCCATAAAAATAGCTTCCCTTTGCTTTTTAATTAAAGAGAGGGCGGTTTTGTAAGCTTTTTCGCATTCTTCCTTGCCTTTTTTAGTGGCCATAATTAAACCGCAAACTCTTCTTTGCCCGCTCATTACAGTAACTAATTCGCCTTCTTTGTCAGTCGTCACAATTTGACCGCCGACATTCTCGGCAAAATCATCTTGAAGTTTCTGCAAATTTCTTAAAAACCATTGAGCCTCTTTGGAATATTGTTTTTTGTCCATATTTTTTAAATTAATTAAATTAATAATATCATCGACCTTTATTATATTATAAAATAATCGAAAAGATAAAAACGGAAAAAATCAAAACCCCGCTCATATTTTCTTTTTATTTAACAAAACCGGCAAAATATCAATAAATTTTATGGCAAGAAAAAAGATTCCCCCATATTTTTGAACTTTATTTAATGTCATAAATAAATTCAATACTGGAGCGGCCGGGGATGAAATCCGGTTCTCACGGCATATAATCCGTAATTTAAAAATTCATTACTAGCTTTTCCAGTCTTTGGTCCAATATTCAATGCCTCTCATTGTTTTAAAAGCATCGGCCGGCAGGCCCAAAAAATATCTTTTTCCGTCTCCGGCCACATACCAGGCCTCGCCGTTTTGTTCAACCTGCAATAATATTTCACCTTTCTGATTGTTAGCGAAATTTATATCAATATTAAGCATCCCCGCCCCGAGCGGATTATAACCATCCAGTATTTCATCTTTATCGCTAAAACTGTCGCCGTCAGTATCTTTCTTATTTTTATCGGTCCCAAGCGAATCTTCAATAACATTGGACAAACCGTCTTCGTCAGTATCGGTTCCCTCCAAATTGGCTTCAGCCAAAGGAATTTTTACTAAATTGTCATTAGTTATTCCTTTGCCTAACTTGACTATCAAGCCGTAAATATTGGCGTCGGACAAATTTAAATTAACCTGGCATTGTTCATACCCTTCTTTAATTTCAACCTTTTCCAAAGCGACTCCTTTTAATTCATCTGTTTTTTTAGTCAACTCATTTTCCAGCTCGGATAATTCTTTGCTTTTTGACGACAAATCATCCCGCACGATTTTTAACTCTTCCCCTTTTTCCACCAGACTACCCTCGGTTTTGGATAAATCCCCCTTTGCCTTTTCAAACTCCTGATTTATATCGGTAATTTCCAATAATAAAGCGGAATTAGCATTATATATTTTTATAATCACGCCGATCATCCCAAAAAAAACTAAAGATATGATACCGTAAAAAAACCATCTTTGATATCTTCTAAATGAAATTTCTCTGGGCAATTGCTCTTCTTGAATAATTTCTTTTCCGCAAAATGGGCACATTTGCGAATCATCGGGAATTTGTTTTTTACAATTTAAGCAAATCATATATTGTTTAAAAGATTATTTTATATTTATAAAATACAAAATATTCCTCCTATTTTTTAAATATTTTAATAAATCATAATAATTTTATACCAAACTATTGAAGTTGTTTCCCCTGCTCTACTTCTATTATAAAATTATTTACATTTGTTTGCAAGCTCGGATCCAATTCGGCCGCCTTTTCAGCCGCCCCAACGGCCTTATCGCTCCTACCGGCCTCGGCATACATCTTGGCCAGATTTATCCAAACATTAACGTTATTGCTTTCCAGCTGAGAAAGTCTTTCGTAAAGCGAAATTATTTTATTAATATCTTCTTTCCCAATGTAATAATTGATTAAATTTTTGATAAAATCAACCGAACTGAATATTCCCGCTCCTCCCATATCCAAACATTGGTCCATTTCCTTGAAAGCATCATCATTTTGTCCCACTATAAAATAAACTCTGGCTAACTGGCAGGAGCTGTCATAATAATCCTCATTCAAACTTTTTGCGTATTTAAGAGTGTCAATTGCGTTTTCTTTTTCGCCGCGCGTTAAATATATCTGCGACTTCATAAAATATACCGGCACCCGGCCCGGGCTGGCGGCAATTGATTCATTTATGGCTTCCAGCGCCTGGTCGGAATAATAAAATAATTTGTCTGGATTGCCCGAATTAAATCTGGCCGCTACATCTAAAATTTGCGCCAGCTGCATCTGCATCATACTGTCCTGTTTATTATATTCAATATTTTTTTTGGCTTGCTCTATGGTATAATCCAAAATATCCTCGGCCTTCTGCCGGTCAATACCGTCAAGCAGCTCGGAGGCGGACGCGACTGAGCGGACCAGGCTGGAACGGCTGTCTCTGTCCAAGATAGTATTATAACTCAAGGCCTGTTTGTAATCATCCACTCCCTTGACAATATCCCCCTGGGCCAGCGATATCTGGCCATTGATTGTGCCTGACAGCATTTTTAACGGCTTAATATTATATTGATATATTATTAAAAACATTATCAGACCAACGAAAATTAAAGTAAATATTTCTTTATTCTCCAAAGGCTTATCTTTATATAAATAATTTACTATTGACCTGGTTTTTTCTTTAAACCGCTCTATAACTTTATTATCTTTGTTAACCAGCCAGCAAATATAGCCCAAGGCCACCATTAGAGAAATATAAGTTACCAGGGCATCAAACACCACTAAATTTTGGATAAAATAAGCGATAATCAAACAACTCAAGAGAGCAAAATCCGTCAAATTAATATTTTTTTTCTTAAAGCCGCTTATTAAATAAAAAAAGGCGGCCGCAAAAACCGATAAATACGTAATTGCGCCGACCAGACCCGTAGTTGAAGCAATATCAATCAAATTATTATGCGCTCTGTCAAAATAAGTTTCGCTCCGGGTATAATTATAAAAAATAGGGTCAAAATATTTATCAAAAGTAATGGCAAAATTACCGTTCCCGGTGCCTAAAATCGGATGGTTCCCAAAATCCAGCCAAGCTGTTTTCCAGGAAATAAATCTTGTATTCATCGTAGCATCGGACAATGAAATATGCGTTATTCTTGATAAAAATGGACTATTTTCTACTAATGAGGTATTTTTAAATGAAAACAGCAATAAAATTAAAATAACCAAAGTTATTGAAGAAATTAAACAAAATTTCTTAATCTTGGCGCTTCGGCTAAAAATAGCATACAAAAATAATAAAACTAAAGTTCCGGCGCCAAAGCCCAAATACGCCCCCCTGGTGCCGGAAAAAATCAAGGCGATAAAAATAAAAAACAAAGTTGCTAAATATAAAATCCGCTTACCCCAGTCTTGTTCGCGAAAAAATAAAATAAGAACAAAACATATATTAAAAATCGCATAAGCGCCGACATAAGCCGCATTGCCGATGGTGGATATAATTCTGTCTTTCCCCCACGGACTGTCAAAAATTTCCAGCCTTTGGCCAATACCGTAAAGGCTCACCAATGCCGCCACGATAACCGAAGCCAAAAACAAATTTTTCCAGTCCTGTCTTGTCCGCATTACTGTTATAATAATAAAATAAAAAGCCAAAAAATGAAGGAGGTGAAATACACCGAGCATTCTTTCTACGTCGCCCCAGAAGCTTAAATTAAAATCAACACCGGTAAAACAGGATAACATCATGGCCGCGAAAAAACACACTAAACCAATGGTTATCCAT